>DASQCE010000175.1:0-22599 GCA_035634855.1 Mycobacterium sp. | reverse complement strand
CCCGGGAGCAACTGCTGGAAACCATCGATTCCCTTGACGAAACCCATCCGGAAGTCGCCTCGATCCTCGTCACCCACCACCTCGAGGAGCTTCCGACGACCACGACGCACGCCCTGCTCATCGCAGAGGGGCGAACAGTGGTCACAGGTCCGGCACGTCCCACCGTGACAACCGACAACATCAGCGCGGCGTTCGCACACCCGATCGCGGTCGGCTACCACGAAGGCCGCTGGACCGCGCGCGCCAAGGCCACCCGCATCATCGACCACTGACGCTTCACAGCCGTCAGGTGCCCCGTGGCCTCGCAAGTGATGGCGCCGCGCTGCCGCCTACAGTTAGGTGCGTAGGTGGTCGACCATACTGGCGCGGAAGTCCTTCATTGACACCGCTTTTGGCACGAAACCGTCCGCTTCCTGGTACATCCCGGTGACTGTGACGAGTTCGCAATGAACGCCAGCGGCAATCACTATACAACCAGCCACCGCGATCCGCTTCAGGCGAGCAGCTTATGCCTCCGGGCCGAGCAGCAGATCGGCATCGAAGCAGCTGTGGTCGCCGGTGTGGCATGCCGCGCCGACCTGGTCGACCTCGAGCAGCACCGTGTCGCCGTCGCAGTCCAGTCGCACCGAATGCACGTACTGGGTGTGACCGGACGTCTCACCCTTGACCCAGTGCTGCTGGCGCGAGCGCGAGTAATACGTGGCCTTGCGGGTTTCCAGCGTGTGGGCCAGCGCGACGTCGTCCATCCAGGCCACCATCAGCACCTGGCCGGTGCCGTGCTCCTGCGCCACCGCGGTGAACAGCCCGTTGGCGTCGCGCTTCAGCCGCGACGCGATGCCTGCGTCCAGCGTCATCGCCGCACCACGATCCCTTCCGCCGCCATCGCGGCCTTCACCTCGCCGATCGTCAGCTCCCGGAAATGGAACACGCTGGCGGCCAGCACAGCGTCGGCACCTGCAACAACAGCGGGCGCGAAGTGTTCCACCGCCCCGGCTCCACCGCTCGCGATCACGGGAACAGTCACCGCGCCGCGCACCGCCCGCAGCATCCTCAGGTCGAAACCGGCCTTGGTGCCGTCGTAGTCCATCGAGTTGAGCAGGATCTCCCCGACGCCGAGTTCGGCTCCGCGCGTCGCCCATTCGATCGCGTCGATCCCGGTGCCCCGGCGGCCGCCGTGTGTGGTGACCTCCCAGCCCGACGGTGTCGGCTGCTCACCGTGCGGCACGGTGCGGGCGTCAACCGACAGCACGATGCACTGCGACCCGAACTGGCGGGACAGCTCGGCCAACAAGTCGGGACGCGCGATCGCGGCGGTGTTCACGGAGACCTTATCGGCACCGGCCCGGAGCAGCGCGTCCACGTCGGCCACCGACCGCACACCACCACCGACGGTAAGCGGGATGAACACTTGCTCTGCGGTGCGGCTGACGACCTCCAGCATCGTGGCCCGGCCCGACGACGAAGCGGTCACGTCAAGGAACGTCAGCTCGTCGGCACCCTCCGCGTCGTAGGTTGCGGCCAGTTCAACGGGATCACCTGCGTCGCGCAGGTTCTCGAAGTTGACACCCTTGACCACCCGGCCGTCATCGACGTCCAGGCAGGGAATGATGCGCACCGCGAGGTCTCTGGGGTCCATCAGTAGTCCCCCGGGTCGCCGACGGCATTCAGGAGCTCCAGGAGCTCTCCGTGTACGCCGGGTGCCGCGACCAGCACCGAGCGCGACTTGGTGGTCCAGTCGCTGCCGTCCAGGTCCGTGACGATGCCGCCCGCCGCCCGCACGAGTGCGACACCGGCCGCATGATCCCACACATGCGAACCGAAACTTATTGCCCCGCCGAGGATTCCGGCCGCGGTGTACGCAAAGTCGATACCGGTGGCACCGTGCATCCGCATCCGCGAACACTTCCGGCTCAGGTTTTCGATCACGGCCAACCGGTAGCGGCCCGGCGCTCGGCCACGGGAGTCGACGTTGAACGTGCTGACCCCGACGATGGAAGCGGCCAACTTCGCAGTTTGCAGCCGAGGTTGCTCGACACCGTTGCTGCGCAAAGGTTTGCCGACGACGGCGGTGAAACGCTCCCCGGTGAACGGCACCCAGGTCAGGCCCGCCACCGGCTCACCGTCGCGGACCAGGCCGAGCAGGATGGCCGCCATCGGTGAGCCCGCGGCGTAGTTGAACGTGCCGTCGATCGGGTCGAGCACCCACACCAGCGGTGAATCTACGTCGGCGCCGCCGAATTCCTCGCCGTGCACCTCGATCCCGGTCTTGGTGTTGAGTGCCTCTACCACCTGACGTTCGATGGCCAGGTCGACCTCGGTGGCGAAGTCGTTGCCCTTCTTCTGCACCGCCGAGTCGGCGCGGTGACCTTCGACGAACGGCCGGGCGGCGTCGTCCAGGATCGTGGCAGCCTCGGCGACCAAGGAGTCGAGGTCGGTCTCGTCCAGCGCCATCGACGTCCTACTGAGCCACCGCGGCCAGCGCCTGCGGCAGAGTGAATCGTCCGGCGTACAAAGCCTTCCCGACGATGGCGCCTTCGACGCCGCGGTCGACCAGGGTGGCGATGGCACGAAGGTCATCCAGGCTGGAGACCCCGCCGGAGGCGATCACCGGAGCATCGGTGAGCTCGGTGACCTTGGTGAGCAGTTCGAGGTTTGGACCGTTCAGCGTGCCGTCCTTGGTGACGTCTGTGACGACGAACCGCGAACAGCCTTCGCGGTCAAGGCGTTCCAGCACCTCCCACAGATCGCCGCCGTCGGTCTCCCAGCCGCGGCCACGGAGTCGGTACCCGCCGCCGGGCGAGGAAGGGTCGATCTTCACGTCCAATCCGACGGCCACCTGATCGCCGTGCTCGGCCACCACCTCGGCGCACCACTGCGGGTTCTCGAGAGCCGCGGTGCCGAGGTTGACCCGTGCACAGCCGGTGGCCAGCGCCGCGGCCAGCGACTCGTCGTCACGGATGCCGCCAGAAAGCTCGACCGCGACGTCGAGCTTGCCAACCACTTCGGCAAGCAGTTCGCGATTGGACCCGCGACCGAACGCGGCGTCGAGGTCGACGAGGTGGATCCACTCGGCGCCGTCGCGCTGCCAGGTCATCGCGGCGTCCAGCGCGGAGCCATACTCGGTTTCGCTGCCGGCCTGGCCCTGTACCAGGCGGACGGCCCTGCCGTCCACGACGTCGACGGCAGGCAACAGGATCAAAGGCACGTCGGTCAACCTAGTGCTCCGACCCAATTGGCGAGCAACGCGGCACCGGCGTCACCGCTCTTCTCCGGGTGGAACTGGGTCGCCGACAGCGGTCCGTCCTCGACGGCGGCGAGGAACGGCACGTGATGGGTGGCCCAGGTCAACAGCGCGTCGGGACTGCCCTCCCACTGCTGCGCGGCGTAGGAGTGCACGAAGTAGAACCGTGTGGTGGCGTCGATACCCTTGAACAGCGTGGTGCCAGCCGACGCGTCGACGACGTTCCAGCCCATGTGCGGGATCACCGGAGCGTCCAGCCGAACGACGGCACCGGGCCACTGCCCGCAGCCGGTCGTTTCCAGGCCGAACTCCACTCCTCGCGCGAACAGGATCTGCATGCCGACGCACACACCGAGCACCGGCCGTCCCGCCGCGACACGATCGGCGATGATCTTGTCCCCGCTGATCTTTCGGAGACCGGTCATGCACGCCTCGAACGCGCCGACGCCGGGTACCACGAGTCCATCGGCGTTAAGTGCCGCGTCGTTGTCGGAGGTCACTTCGACGTCGGCGCCGACCCGCTGCAGCGCCCGCTGGGCCGATCGCAGGTTCCCGGAGCCGTAGTCGAGGACGACGACACCGCGGCGAGGCCGCGAATGCACTCTGCCTGTCACAGCGTGCCTTTGGTGGACGGCACGCCGCTGACACGCGGGTCGTACTCGACGGCCTGCCGCAGCGCGCGGGCTACGGCCTTGTACTGTGCCTCGGTGATGTGGTGCGGGTCGCGTCCATACAGCGTGCGCACGTGCAGTGCGATGCGGGCGTTGAAGGCCAGCGATTCGAACACGTGCCGGTTGACCACGGTGTGGTAGGGCGCGCTGGAGCCGGCGATCGTGAACTCCACCATGAACTCCGGCTCACCGGTGTGCACGAAGTACGGACGGCCCGACACGTCGACGGCAGCGTGGGCGAGCGTCTCGTCCATCGGGATCCACGCGTCGCCGAACCGGCGAATGCCTTTCTTGTCTCCCAGTGCCTGGCTCAGTGCCTGGCCCAGCACGATCGCGGTGTCCTCGATGGTGTGGTGGCCCTCGATATCGATGTCGCCCTTGGCATGCACGGTCAGGTCGAAGCTGGCGTGGCTGCCCAGCGAGGTCAGCATGTGGTCGTAGAACGGCACGCCGGTGTCGATGTCGACGACGCCGCTACCGTCGAGGTCGAGCTCGACGACGATGTCGGATTCCTTGGTCTTGCGTTCGACTTTCGCGCGACGGTGTTCGGTCACTGTGCTCCTATTCGGGCGCTGGCTTCGAGCAGCGCGTCGTTCTCCTCGGCCAGGCCGGTGGTGGCGCGCAGGTATCCCTGGATGCCGACGTCGCGGATGAGGACCCCTTCGTCCAGGTAGCGCTGCCAGGTGGCCGGAGCATCGCTGAACTCGCCGAACAGTACGAAGTTGGCGTCGCTGGGGATGACCCGGAAACCCATGCCGGTCAACGCTTCTGTGACACGGTCACGCTCGGCGATCAGCTTCGCGACGCTGCCCAGCGTGTCGTCGGCGTGGCGAAGCGCGGCACGGGCCGCCGCCTGCGTGAGCGACGACAGGTGATAGGGCAACCGGACAAGCAGCATGGCCTCGATCAGCGCAGGCGCGGCGATCAGGTAGCCCAGACGACCGCCGGCGAATGCGAACGCCTTGCTCATGGTGCGCGTGACGACCAGCTTTGTCGGGTACTCGTCGATCAGCTTGACCGCGCTGCGTTGCGACGAGAACTCACCGTATGCCTCGTCCAGGATAAGGATGCCTGTGCTCATGGCGTCGAGCAGGCGACGCAGCTCGTCGAGCGAAACGCTCTGCCCCGACGGGTTGTTCGGGCTGGCGACGAACACGATGTCGGGGTTGTTCTCCTTGATCGCCTGCATGGCGACATCGGCGTCGAGGCTGAAATCGTCCGCACGGTTGGCCACCAACCATGCGGTCTGAGTGCCGTCGGAGATGATCGGGTGCATCGAGTACGACGGCACGAATCCGATCGCGCTGCGGCCCGGCCCGCCGAACGCCTGCAGGAGTTGCTGCAGGATCTCATTGGAACCGTTGGCGGCCCATAGGTTTTCTACGCTGACTTCCGTGCCCGTCTGCGCGGTCATATAGGCCGCCAGATCGGTGCGAAGCGCCACGGCGTCCCTCTCGGGATAGCGGTGGAGATCGCCCACCGCCACTTGGACGGAGGCCGTCACGTCGTCGATGAGTGCCCGTGTGGGCGGGTGCGGGTTCTCGTTGGTGTTGAGCCGCACCGGAACGTTCAATTGCGGTGCACCGTAAGGCGATTTGCCGCGCAGGCCCTCACGCAGCGGCAGCTCGGTCAACGTCACGTTCTTGCCGACCGTCACCTTTCGAACCTCCGCCGGACCGCCTCGCCGTGGGCGGGCAGGTTTTCCGCCTTTGACAGCGTGATGACGTAGCCGGACACGTCCTTGAGCGCGGCCTCGTCGTAATCGACGACGTGGATGCCCTTGAGGAAGCTCTGCACCGACAGGCCGCTGGAGTGCCGCGCGCAGCCCGCGGTGGGCAGCACGTGGTTGGACCCCGCGCAGTAGTCGCCCAGGCTGACCGGCGAATACGCGCCGACGAAAATCGCCCCGGCCGAACGGATTCGGCCGGCCACGTCGCGCGCATCGACGGTCTGGATCTCCAAATGTTCGGCGGCGTAGGTGTTGACGGTGCGCACACCGGCGTCGAGATCGTCGACGAGCACGATCGCCGACTGCTTGCCCGTCAGTGCCGCGGTCACCCGCTCGCGGTGCACGGTGGTCTCCAACTGGTTCGCGAGTTCGGAGTCGGTGGCGTCGGCCAACCGCTCGCTATCGGTGACCAGCACGCTGGCCGCCATCTCGTCGTGCTCGGCCTGGCTGATCAGATCCGCGGCGACGTGTACCGGGTCGGCGGTGTGATCGGCGAGGATCGCGATCTCGGTCGGACCGGCCTCCGCGTCGATGCCGACCTGCGAACGACAGATCCGCTTGGCCGCCGTGACGTAGATGTTGCCGGGACCGGTGATCATGTCGACGGGCGCCAGCTCGGCACCGTCGGTGTCGGTGCCGCCATAGGCGAGCAGCGCAATGGATTGCGCACCGCCGACCGCCCACACCTCGTCGACGCCCAACAGCCGGGCGGCGGCCAGGATGGTCGGGTGCGGCAGCCCGCCGAAATCGGCCTGCGGCGGGCTGGCGATCACCAGCGAGGCCACGCCCGCGGTCTGCGCGGGCACCACATTCATCACCACGCTGGACGGATAAACGGCGTTGCCGCCCGGGACGTAGAGGCCGACGCGCTCGACGGGCACCCACCGCTCGGTGACGGTCGCACCCGGCGCGAGAGTGGTCGTGGTGTCGGTGCGCCGCTGGTCTGCGTGCACAGCGCGGGCCCGATCGATGGCCACCTGCAGCGCGGTGCGAACGTCGACGTCAAGGGCGGTCAGCGCGGCGTCCAGCTCGCCGGCAGGCACTCGGACCGTCGCGGGCCGCACGCCGTCGAACGACTGGCCGTATTCGAGGGCGGCATCGGCGCCTCGCCCGGCGACCGCGTCAACGATCGGGCGCACCCTGGGCACCACCGCGTCCACGTCTACGCCGCCGCGCGGCAGCGCAGCACGGAGCTGCGCCGCGCTCAGCGAACGGTTGCGTAGGTCGATGCGGGTCATCGTGATCGGAGCCATCACTCCGATTGTCCCTGATGGGACTACCCGAACAAAAATCGATTACCTGCCGGCTCGATTTTGCACACAGCGCTGTGATGGCCTGGATTTCACAGCCCTCCGTGCAATTTCGACGGATGCCAACCACGGCCCGCGTTCGCAGCGCAGCTGACCGGATAGATTCGTGGCCATGTCTCCGAAGGATCACCCCAACAACGCGCCAGGTGTACCGATGGTGTTTCCGGTCTGGGCGGAGAACTTCCAGGTCAAGTATGTCAACCCGATGATCAAGCCGTTCTCTCGCTTCCTGCCGGGTATAGCGACCATCAAGCATCGCGGCCGCAAGTCGGGTAAGCCGTACGAAACCATCGTCACGGCGTACCGCAAGGGCAACGTGCTGGCCATCGCGCTGGTCCACGGCAAGACCGACTGGGTGAAGAACGTGCTTGCCGCGGGCGAGGCCGATGTGCACTTCGTTCGGCGAGACGTGCACGTCGTCAATCCGCGGATCGTCCCGGCGGGTGCGAGCGCCGAAGGGCTGCCGTTCATGGCCAGGGTCCAGGCACGCAAAATTGGCGTGCTCGTAGCCGACATCGCCTGACACACTGACCCCATGGCGTGGGAAGTGTGGCTGACCTTCTTCGGTGCCGCGATCGCGATCGCCGTGTCACCGGGAGCCGGGGCCATCCAGTCGATGGCGACCGGTCTCAAACACGGTGTCCGGCGCGGCTATTGGAGCATCCTCGGCCTCGAGGTGGGTCTGATGCTGCAGCTCACACTGGTCGCGATCGGGTTGGGCGCCGCGGTCGCGAACTCCATTCTGGTCTTCAACATCATCAAGTGGATCGGCGTGGTGTATCTGGTTTATCTGGCCGTGCGGCAATGGCGCACCGCGACCGTCGACCTGCGCGAGCAGATCGGAAAGGCGGTGGACGGCGGGCGAGTGGCGCTGCTGGTGCGGGGATTCCTGGTCAACGCGACGAACCCCAAGGGCCTGGTGTTCTTCCTCGCGGTGCTGCCGCAATTCGTAGTGCCGACCCAACCGCTGCTGCCGCAATACTTTGCCGTCGGCGTGACGATGGTCGCTGTCGACCTCGTCGTGATGGGGCTCTACACGGGCCTGTCGGTACGGCTGGTGAAGTGGCTGCACACCCCGCGCAAGCAGACGATTCTCAACCGGGTGTTCTCCGGCCTGTTCGCCACGGCGGCCGTCGTGCTGTCGCTGGTGCGTCGCGGACCCGCCACGGTCTAGGTCAGCCGCTGCCCGCGTCGCGAACGATGCTGGACACGATGCGCATCAGCCACTCTGTGGACGCCTCGCGCCTACAGGCGAGTGAACACGGTCTTGCCCGTCATCGCCGGCCACGCCTGCGGGGCGTCGTCCCACGCGACAACCCGATCCACGGCGGGCGCGAGATCGCAACGAGCGGCGATCAACTCGAGGATCTCTGGGATCACGGCCCGCGCGTTCACCCGGCCGGTGACGAACCGCAACCCACGGGTGTACATCGACAGCAGTGGCATCTCGACCGTGGCCTGGTAGTAGATGCCCGTATCGGTGCACACTCCGTCCGGCCAGGTGGCGCGCATCGTCGACGCCAGCACCGCGGGGTCGGCGGTGGTGTGCACGGTGATCGGGTACGGATCCCACGACTTGTCGGGCTTCGTCCGGTCATGCACTGTCGCGCCGAGCTTTTCGGCCATCGCCAGCCGCTGCGGGTCGGTATCCACGTAGTCGACCTGCGCGCCGTAGGCCGACGCAAACGCGGCGGCATACAACCCGATCGAAAGGCGCCCCGCCACGAGAACACGGCGATCCGCAGGGTCGAGTACGGCCAGTTCCGCGCGATAGGGGCCGACGGTGCGCCAGCCGTCGGGAATGTTGTCCGACAACGAGGCGATCGCGACCGGATCGACGGCGTCGGGGACACCTACCAACATTGCGTCCGCATACGGCACGAGCAGTTCGTCCGCCATGAAGCCGCCGCCGTCGAGCCCGGCCAGTGGCGCCATGCCGTACATCGCCATCAACGGCAGCGATGCGCATGACCCCGTCACCCCTCGCAGGCATGCGGCGCACGTTCCGCAGCTGATCTGGAACGGAACGATCACCCGATCGCCGACCTTGACGTCGCGGACGGCGTCGCCGACCGCCACGACTTCGGCCACCCCCTCGTGGCCCACGGCATGTCCGGGCGGCATCGGCAACCGTCCCTCGGCGACCGCGACATCGAGATCGCAACACGCCACGGCCACCGGCCGGACGATCGCTTGTTCGGGTGTGGTGATTTCCAGGTCAGGCGCATCCCGCCAGGCGTATTCGCCCGCCGCCTCGAACATCAACTGGTACATGCCTGACCTTTCTTTAGCGACCTTTCAAGTATTGTTGAGCGACCGTTCAAGTAAAGTCAAGGCATGCCCCGCCCGGATCGAAGCCGCGCCGCGCTGCTAGACAGCGCTGCCCTGCTGTTCCGCAGGCAGGGCTACGCCGCAACGGGTGTGAACCAGATTCTGGAGTCCGCCGAGGTCAAGGCCGGTTCGCTGTATCACCACTTCCCCGACGGCAAGCAGGAACTTGCGGCGGCGGTCGTAGACATCGTCGGCCGCGACATCGAGCGCCGGCTGCGGGAATTCCTCGAGAGCGACCTGGCGGTCGCCGACATCGTCGACGCCTGGATTGATCTGATGAGTGCCGGGCTGAGCTCCGATCAGCGCGACGGCTGTCCCATCGAGCCGATCGCCACCGAGTCCGTCAACGCCAGTCCACAGGTGCGCGATGCCTCGGCACATGCCTTCGGCGGCTGGTGTTTGGCCGTCGCGGACCGGCTGCGTGCCGACGGCTGGCCGGCCGAGGACGCGGAACAGACCGCGCTCGCGGTGATCGCCCTACTCGAAGGCGCGCTGATCCTGTCACGGATCGCCGGCGACGCGGCGGCACTCAACGCCGCCAAGGCGGCGGCGCGCACCCTGCTCAGCCCTGCGAGCGGAGCTCACGTCGCGAGCTGATGCCGAGCTTGCCGTAGACGTTTCGCAGGTGATACTCGACGGCCTTCTCGCTGACGTACATCTCGGCCGCGATCTCCTTGTTGGTCATGCCCTTTCGAACCAGAGCCACGACGTCCTGTTCACGCTCGGTTAAGGTCAACGGCGAATGCTTTGTCGCCGTCCGGATTTCGCACGACGCCAGGTCGTCGGCGACCGCCTGCCGATACGGCTCGGCACCCACCGCGGCGAACACTTCGTGCGCGGCGCGCAGATGGTCGACGGCGTCGCGACGATTCCCCCGCGCGTGCAACAGACGACCATAGTGGTGCCGCAACAGTCCGCGATCGACCAGCGGATCGTCGGGTCTGATCGTTTCGATCGCGAGCTGGAATTGGGCGGCCGCTTCGTCGGGGTCGCCGTTGGCCGCTGCAAGGCGGGCCCGCTGTCCCGCGACCTGCCCACCGATGTCCATTCGGGTGTCGTCGATGTGGCGTTGCAACCGGTCTAATTCGGTTGCGGCCTCGCGAAGTTCACCGGAGTCGATGAGGCCCTCGACGAGGATCGGCCACCACGCCACCACCGCCATCTGAGAAACTACGACGCGCTTGTCGGTCATCAGGGGCCGCAGCGCATCGACCACACCCGCCGCGTCGGCCCTGGCCCGGTAGATCGCCGATCGGACGAGACGTGCAACCAGGTCGGGCCACGCGGCGTCGCTCGCCGCACTCGCGGCGTCGTTCGCGATCGCCAGGCACGCTTCGGCCTCCTCCCACGATCCGCGCGCGGCCGCGACGGTGCCGATTACTGACTCCGCACGCCCACGGATCCAGCTGAGCCGGTCGTCGCTGACGATCGCCTGGGCCGCTCGTGCGTGCACCAGCGCCTCATCCCAGTCGCCGACGACGTAGAGCGCCCGGGCCAGATAGACATGCGCGGCAGGTAGGTGCTGCTGTGAGAAGCCCGCCCTGGACAGCCGGATCGCCGCGCGCAGATCGACAATGCCCGAACGTGTTTGCGCCGCGTATAGGCGCAACAATCCGCGCACCGCAAGCAGTTCACCGTCCGCGCCGGCGACATCGCCTGGTCGTTCGGGCAGCCGCTTCTCCAGGACTGCCAGGCCCGCGGGTGCGCCGTTGAGGCTGAATTCGGCCGATGCCAGCGATCCCAGGGCGGAACGGGTGATCTGGTCGTCTCCGCCGCCGAGCGAAAGTGCGGCCTCGGCCGACTGGGCCTGTCGCATGGGTTCGCCCCGCGTGATGTAAATGCTGCTCAACCGTATGTGGGCGTCGGCGCGCACAGAAGGATCGGCGTCCTCCTCGGCCGCCGCGCTGGAAAGCAGTCGCTGAGCGCTCTCGGCATCGCCGGTCTCGTACGCATAACTGCCGAGCACGAGATCTCGCAACGGCCCCGGATCGCAGGCTTCAATGACCGGGACGACTTCAGCAAACCGCTCCAGCTGTCCGTCCGCCAACAACAGCCGGACGCCGCGGAGAAACCGACTGTCGGCGACCTGATGTTGAGTCGTCAACGGCGCTGCCCACATCAGGTACTTGGCCGCTAAACCGTTTGCACCCCTGTGTATTTCGTCGGTTGCACCGTTCTCCAGCTCGTCGGCCAGTGCATCGTCGGCACTGTCGGCAGCCGCCACCCGGTGGGGCCAACCTGCGACACGACCGAGGTTGTCGGCTGCGGCACGGTGCAGCGCCTGCCGCCGAGTCGGCGAGAGGTCGTCGTAGACCGCGAGCCGATAGAGCGGATGCACGAAATCGATCGGGGTGTTCTGCTCCCCCGGAAGCCACTGCACGAAGCCGGTCTCGAGCAGGCTTTCCAGTGCGGCGGCCGGCTCTGTCACTGCGGCCACCCGAGCGACCACTGCAAGCGGAGTGCGCTGGCCCAGCACCGCCAGCGCCGACGCCAACTGATTCGCTTCCTCGGGCAGTTCGGCCAACGCGGCGATCGTCGCCGACGACAGCGATCGTGGCGCCGGCAGCTCATGCGTGCTCGATCTGAGCTGCTCCGGCGTCAGTTCGTGAAGCAGCGTCTTGATGTAGAGCGGATGGCCGCCGGTGTGCCGGTGCAGCCGTGCGGCTTGCGCACCCGTGAGCTCGATGTCGAGCCTGCGCGCCCACTCTCCGACCACCTGCTCGGCCATCGGTCCCAACTGAATTGTGCAGCAACGTATCTCATCGTTGACGATTCGGTCCCAGCCGTCGGCGTCCCGACCGCCGGGGCGGCTCGTCAGCAAGAGTGCGACAGCCTCCGTGTCTAGCCGGCGAGCCATGGTCACGAGGGCCTCACGCGAAGTCGCGTCGGCCCAGTGCATGTCTTCCACCACGACCAGCACCGGACGATGGTCCTGGCGTTCACCGGTCAGCCGGAGCAGCTCGAGTCCCGCCGCAAAAGAGCCGGCGGAAGTCGCGGCGCCGAGCCGGGACACCACACCGAACGGCTGCTCACGGGCAAGTTCGTCGGCCTCGGCCGCCATCACAATGAAGTCCGACGGCAGAGCGGCCAGCACCCGGCGTACGAGGGCGGTCTTGCCGAACCCCGCGTCGCCTTCGATCCACACCACTCCTGCGTGCCCCTGGGCGGCCGACGAAAGGCGCTGTGAGATGGTCGTGACCTCGGCGTCCCGGCCCACAAAGACCTGCTCCACCGAATGAAGTTAGCACTGGTCAGGGCGATTCGGACGCCTCATCGGCGGTGCAGATGCGCTCCACGGCGGCCAGTAGTTCCATCGTCCCGTCGAAGTCCGTCGGCGACGGCGAGCCGGTGGCGCGCACGGTGCCGACCAGCCGCCCAATCGTCGACTTCTCGACGTTGATCACGATCTCCATGCGCTCGATGGTCATCGGCCGTCGGTGCGAAGTCCCTAGGGAACGACCCTCAGATTTAGGGGTGTTCCCTAGGGTGCGCAAAGCGCGCCGGAGCCAGGGTGATAGCCATGAATACCAAGCCGAAACGCATTGACGTACACCACCACATCCTGCCGCCGAACTTCGTCTCGGCACTGAACAGTTTGAGCATCCCGTGGACGGGAGGCCCGGAGGTCCCGTCGTGGAGCCTGCAGCAGGCCCACGACATGATGGGCGCCATGGGCATCGATGCCGCGGTGGCGTCGCCTTCCCCCGGTGTGTACTGGGGCGGCGACACCGCGTTCGCGGTGAAGCTGGCGCGCGAGACGAACGAGTTCGTCGCTGACGTTGTGCGAGACGACCCCGAGCATTTCGGCGGGTTCGCCACGGTCCCGCTGCCGGACGTTGACGCCTCACTGGAAGAGCTTGAATACGCTTACGACACTTTAGGGTTGGACGGCGTCGTCCTGTACACCAGCCAGGGCGACCGCTATCTGGGTGACCGGTCGTACGACCCGTTCTTCGAAGAGCTGGACCGGCGCAAGGCGATCGTGTTCATCCACCCGACGACGATCCCACCCGGCGCCGACGCGACGGGCCTGACGATTCCCTTCGGCGTGGCCGAGTTCACGTTCGACACCACCCGCGCCGTGATGAACATGCTGTACAGCGGGACGCTGGAGCGGTATCCGTCTATCCGCTACATCGTGTCGCACGCAGGCGGCACCATTCCCTACCTCGCATGGCGGATCGCCGGTGCGTCATATCTGCCGGAACTTCGCGACCGCGCCCCCAAGACCGATGGCTTGGCACTCCTGCAGAAGCTGTACTACGACACCGCGTTGTCGACGTCGGAGTTCGTGTTCGGCGCGCTGAAGGAGTTCGTGCCGATGTCGCAGGTGCTGTTCGGCAGCGACTTTCCATACATCGGACCCGCGGTGCTGCAGGCCGAGCGCTACGGGCTGGAAAACAGCAAGGTGCTCGACGACGCGGCTCGCGCCGCGATCGATCGCGGCAATGCGCTGACCCTGTTCCCGCGGTTCGCGTAGTCA
This sequence comes from Mycobacterium sp., assembly GCA_035634855.1. Classification (GTDB taxonomy): domain Bacteria; phylum Actinomycetota; class Actinomycetes; order Mycobacteriales; family Mycobacteriaceae; genus Mycobacterium. The sequence goes on along the minus strand of DASQCE010000175.1, from coordinate 8,834 downwards.
CCAGACTGAGCCACGGCGACGTGCGCAACTCGCGAAGGTTGCCGACGTCGCCGCCGCGCATGCCCATTAGCCAAGAAAAGGTGTCATCAGTGGCTGGTAATTCTTAGTTGCTGGACCGACCTTGATTATTTGCACAGTTCGGTAATGGTGGCGTTGGTTGCGTCTACGTCCTTCAGGCGCGCGGCTTGCTCCGGCTCGGAGTTCTGCGCACCCGACGTGGCCGCCGCGCCAATGTCCATCAACAGGTTGGCGAGCTTCTTCACGGCATCGGAGAGCTCGGGCGGCGTGGCGGAATCAAGCCGGGCGAGCAGATACTGGCCGCCGTCGTAGAGCGATATCCGGGCATTGGCCACCACTGCGAGGGTGCCGGTGACATCCTCGGGTCCGCCCGGTGGTTGCAGATTGGTGTTGAGTGACACGCCCTTGCGTACCAGGTTCGTCGCTGCGCAGATCTTCTGTTTGGCATCAGCGCGTTGCTCGCCCGAGTAGTCCGGCACGTCCGGAGTGCCTTCCCGCGCTAACCGAACCAACAGCCATCCGGACAGTGCGGCCGCGGCGACGGCCACCACAAGGGTGATGGGAAGCAGTATCCTCCCGCGGCGCGACCCGCCGCTATCCCGGTACTCGACAGTGGACTCGTTTGATGAAGGCTGCGGCATGAGGCCGATAGTAACGGCGAAGTGAGGCGCTGTGCCGCGCCCGAGAGTCACGGCACAAGAGCTTCGCTGCGTAGTTTGCAGATCAATTCGAAAGGTGACTGTCAAAGACTTTTCGCGTGCGTCAGAAGTGCTCAATATGTTGCTCAGAGTGGTTTAAAGGAGTCGGCAATGACGATTGCCGCCAAAAGACGATGATCACTGCCGCGGTTTCCATTCCGACGGGTCCGAGTCCAGCTGCACTCGCTACGCAGATTCCAACGACGATCCCCACGGATAGTGAGAATGAGGCCCTCGCTCACCGGGAGGCGGGGCTCGATTCTCGCCGGCTAGACGTCCAGCCCGATATCCAGCACGCGCACCGAGTGGGTGAGGGCCCCGACGGCTAGGTAGTCCACGCCCGTTCCCGCATACTCTGCGGCAGTATCCAGCGAGAGACCGCCCGAAGACTCGAGTTTCGTTGCCGGAGAACGGGAGTCGCGGCGCTGCACGGCGATCTGTGTCTGCCACACCGGAAAGTTGTCCAGCAGAACGAGTTCCACGTCTTCGCCGAGTACCTCGTCTAGCTGCTCGAGCGAGTCGACTTCTACCTCGCACTCTAAATCCGGTGCAACGGCGCCGACGGCCCGCAACGCGGCCACCACCGAACCCGCCGCCGCTACGTGGTTGTCCTTGATCAGCGCGGCATCGCCGAGCCCCATCCGGTGGTTGACTCCCCCGCCGACGCGCACCGCGTACTTCTGCAGCGCGCGAAGCCCTGGCAGCGTCTTGCGCGTGTCGCGGATCTTGGCCTTGGTACCCTGCACCGCCTCGACCCACGCCGACGTCGTCGTCGCGATGCCCGACAGGTGACACACCAGGTTCAGCATCGTGCGCTCGGCGGTCAAGAGACCTTGTGTCGGCGCCTCCACGATCAGCGCTGCGGCGCCGGCCTCCAGACGTGCGCCGTCGTCCACGCGGTGTTTGACGAGGTAGCCGCCGAGCCCGAGCACCTCGTCAAGCACGAGCAGCGCGATGTCGACGCCTGCTATGAGCCCGGACTCACGCGCCACCATCGAGGCGGTCGTCGTCGCATCGGCGGGCACCGTCGCCATCGTGGTGACGTCGGGCCCGTAGCGCAGATCCTCTTCCAGGGCGCGGGCGATCACCCTGCGCGCCTCGGTCAGCTCGTCGGCACTGAGCTCCATCAGCACACCACCGCAGGCAACAGGCTGTGCGCCAGCGCCGGGTCGGGGGCCGGGTAGTCGGAACGGTGATGGCAGCCGCGGGTCTCGGTGCGGGCCAGGGCCGCGGCCGCGACGGCGCCCGCTGCGGTGGTGAGTGCGACGTCTTCGAAGTCGCGGCGGGACTTGAGAACACGTGGCGTCGCGGTGTCGAGTTCCTTCGCCAACCGCTCGAGGCCGTCGCCGTCGCGGACCACCGACGCGTAGCGAGACATCGCACGCTGCAGGTCGGCCCGCGGCAAGGCGCGACGCACGGACTGCTCAGGTAGCGTCGCATGGCTCGGCCCGGCATCAACGGCGTGCGCCGCGGCTGCCGTTCCTGCCCGGCCGCCGACGACCAAGCCCTCCAGAAGGCTGTTGGACGCCAACCGGTTTGCACCATGCAGGCCGGTGCGGGCCACCTCACCGGCCGCGAAAAGGCCAGCCAGATCGGTGCGGCCGTGCACGTCGGTCACCACGCCGCCGCAGCTGTAGTGCGCGCCCGGCACCACCGGAATCGGTTCGTGCGTCGGATCGATGCCGGCGGCACTGCACGCCGCCGTCACGGTCGGGAACCGCCGCTTGAAGCCATCGATGCCGCGTGCGTCGAGATACACACACGGATCGCCGGTCAAGGCCAGCCGCGCGTCGATCGCGGCCGCCACCACATCGCGCGGTGCGAGGTCGCCCATCGGATGCACTCCGGCTGTCACCGAATGCCCCTGCCGATCAATGAGAATCGCGCCCTCACCGCGGACGGCTTCGGTGATCAGTGGGCGCCGGCCGCCCGCATCACCGTCGTACAGCATGGTCGGGTGAAACTGGATGAACTCGAGATCGCTGACCGGCAGGCCCGCCCACATCGCCAACGCGACGCCGTCGCCAGTAGAACCCTCAGGGTTCGTGGTCGCGGTGTACAGATGACCCAGTCCCCCGGTCGCCAGGATCACCGACGGCGCGTGCACACTACCGAGCCCGTCGTCGTTGAGCACGTGCACACCCGTCACCGCGCCGTCAGCCTGAAGCAGCTCCAGCGCAACGTGATTGCGCCGGATGTCCAGTCGAGCCGCGGCGGTGTCGAGCGCCCGCTGCACCTCCGCGCCCGTCGCGTCGCCACCGGCGTGGATGATGCGACGCCGCGAATGTCCGCCCTCACGGGTCAGCGCCCACTGTCCCGGGGCGGCTTCGTCGAACCGCGCTCCGTCGTCGACCAGTGCGGCCACCCCGCGATAGCCGTCGGCCACGATCGAGCGCACCGCATCCGGATCACACAGCCCGGCACCCGCGGCCACCGTGTCGGCGACATGCTGGTCGATCGAGTCTTCGGTGTCCGGCAGCACAACGGCGATGCCGCCCTGCGCATAAAAGGTCGCGGTATCGTTGGCCTTGCTCAGCACCACCACTTTTCGGCCACTGCGATGCGCCGCCAACGCGGCGACGAGGCCCGCAACCCCGGTGCCGATGACAACGACGTCGGCACGCTGCTGCCAGGATCTGGTCATTCGTCGCCGCCGGGCGTACCGATCTCGATCATTCGCTGCACGCTGGCGCGCGCGTGCCGGGCAATCTCGGGATCGACGTCGACCTCGTCGGCGCCGTCCACCAGGCAGCGCAGCAATGCGGCAGGCGTGATCATCTTCATGTACTTGCAGGAAGCGCGGTCGTTGACGGCGCGGAAGTCGACTTCCGGTGCAGCGCGGCGCAATTGGTGCAGCATGCCGACCTCGGTGGCGACCAGCACCTGCCGCGCGTGAGTCTCGCGGGCGGCATCCAGCATTCCGCCGGTGGACAGGATCTTCACTCGGTCCTCGGGGAAGGCGCCTTCGCCTGCGAGGTACAGAGCCGAAGTTGCGCAACCGCATTCGGGATGTACATAGAGTTCGGCGTCCGGGTGAGCGCGAGCCTGGTCGGCGAGCTCGTCGCCGTTGATCCCGGCGTGCACGTGGCACTCGCCGGCCCAGACGTGCAGGTTTTTGCGGCCGGTGATGCGCCGCACGTGGGCGCCGAGGAACTGGTCGGGACAGAACAACACTTCGCGGTCCTCGGGGATGGACGCGACCACCTCGACCGCGTTCGACGATGTGCAGCAGATGTCGGTCTCCGCCTTCACCGCGGCCGTTGTGTTGACATAGGAGACGACGACGGCGCCAGGATTTTCGGCCTTCCACGCTCGCAGCTCGTCGGCGGTGATCGAGTCGGCCAGTGCGCAGCCGGCCCGCTGGTCGGGGATCAGCACGGTCTTGTCCGGGCTGAGGATCTTCGCCGTCTCGGCCATGAAATGCACACCGCAGAACACGATGGTGTCCTCGGGTGCCTCGGCGGCAATCCGCGACAGCGCGAGCGAATCACCGACGTGGTCGGCGACGTCCTGGATGGCCGGCAGCTGATAGTTGTGCGCCAGGAGCGTGGCGCCGCGCTGGGTAGCCAGGCGGCGAACCTCGGCGGCCCATTCCTCATCGCCGACGACGCCCGAATAACCGGTCGGACCATTGGTGATCCTGCTCGCCAGATCGTCCGCGGGCATACGGTCGAGCACCGTCATCGCCGTCTCCTCAATCCCGTCGAGGTTTTCGACTTATAATCGAAAACATGCCATATACTAGCACCGCTCACGAGGTGCTCGCCGTCGTCTTCCAAGTTCGCGATGTCGGCACGCGTAAACCCACACTTCACGTGCTGTTGTGGCAGCGTGCACTCGAGCCCGAGGCCGGAAAGTGGTCACTTCCGGGCGGGCGGCTCGGCGATGACGAGGATTTGACCAGCTCGGTTCGCCGCCAGCTCGCCGAGAAGGTCGATCTGCGTGAACTTGCTCACCTCGAGCAGCTGGCGATCTTCTCCGATCCGAACCGTGTCCCCGGTGTGCGCACCATCGCGTCGACGTTCCTCGGTCTCGTGCCCTCCCCCGCCACCCCCGAACTGCCGGCGGACACTCGTTGGCACCCGGTGAGCGACCTGCCGCCGATGGCGTTCGATCACGGCCCGATGGTGGAACACGCACGTGCCCGCTTGGTCGCCAAACTGTCGTATACGAATATCGGATTCGCCTTGGCGCCAACCGAATTCGCGTTGTCGACGTTGCGGGACATCTTCAGCGCGGCCCTGGGTCATCAGGTTGACGCCACCAACCTTCAGCGTGTGCTGGAGCGTCGCAACGTCATCACCCGCACCGGCACCACCGCGCGGTCGGGACGCAGCGGTGGCCGTCCGGCGGCGCTGTACCGCTTCACCGACTCGCGATACCGGGTGACCGACGAATTCGCAGCGTTGCGCCCTCCTGGGTGAGTCGGCTGGATTCTTAATGCACTCTTAAGGTAAGAATGTCCGGATGGACTTGGGCAGCGCGGCACGGTCAACCGGCGCCGATTGGATCGGCCAGCCACTCCACGAGGATCTGGAGCGCAAGGCCCGACCCGTCGTCCCTGCCAACGACCCGTTTTATGAGCCGCCCTCAGGCTTCGAGCATGCCCGCCCCGGCACGGTGCTGCGCACGCGCGACGTTGAACTGGCGTTTATGGGGCTGGTTCCGCAGCATTTCACCGCCGCGCAGCTGCTGTACCGGACCACCGACCTGAACGGGTTGCCGCAGGCCACGGTCACCACCGTCATCGTTCCGACGCAACGCGTGGCCGGTGGGCCCGTTCCGCTCGTGTCATACCAGTGCGCAATCGACGCCGTTGCAGGCCGCTGCTTCCCCTCGTACGCACTGCGCCGTGGCGCCAAGGCTCTGGGTGCGCTCGCGCAGTTCGAGTTCTTCCTGGTCGCCGCGGCGCTCGCGGAGGGCTGGGCGGTGTCGGTACCCGACCATGAGGGCCCGAAGGGCATGTGGGGCGCCCCCTACGAACCCGGCTACCACGTCCTCGACGGCGTCCGTGCGGCGCTGCACGACGAACGTCTCGGCCTGTCGCCCGGTGCCCCGGTGGGCCTGTGGGGCTACTCGGGCGGTGGCTTGGCCAGCGCATGGGCGGCCGAAGTGAGCGGCGCGTATGCACCAGAGCTCAACATCGTGGGAGCGGTGCTCGGGTCGCCGGTCGCCGATTTGGGTCACGCGTTTCGCCGCCTGAACGGCAGCTTCTATTCCGGATTGCCGGCGATGGTGGTGGCCGCGCTGACGCACATCTATCCGGACCTGGACAAGGTCATCCAGGAGCACGCCACTGATGAGGGCAAGGCGATGCTGCTGCGGATCGAGAAGATGACGACCGCCCATGCCGTGCTGCGCCTCATCGGCATGGACATGGGCAAGCTGGTCGATCAGCCGCTCGAGCAGATCCTGCAGACACCCGAGGTGCAGCACGTGTTCGAGAGCATCAAGTTGGGCACCGCGGTGCCGACGCCGCCAGTACTGATCGTGCAAGCGGTGCACGACCGGATCGTCTCGGTGGATGACATCGATGAGCTGACGGACATGTACCAGTCTGGCGGCGCCTCGGTGACCTACCACCGCGACATGTTCAGCGAGCACATGCTGCTGCATCCGATGTCGGCGCCCATGACGCTGCGCTGGCTCACCGACCGGTTCATCGGCAAGCCGCTCGACGCGCACCTGGTGCGGACGAAGTGGCCGACCCTGCTGAACCCGATGACCTACGTCGGCATGGCGCGGCTGACGAAGATTGCTGCGAAGGTCGTCACTGGGCGGACGGTAGAGCGTTCTCCGCTGTGACGGGCGGCCCGATCACCGGCTCGTCTACCGGCGGCCAGGCGCCGAGATCGTCGCGCTGCGTAGACACCGCCAACAACGCATAGACCAGCGCCGCGGCCGCAGCGGGCAGCAGGAGCGTCGCGGCGATGTGTAGCGGCGAATGCCCGAAGAACACCGCTGGCGCCTCGACGACGTAGTGCACGCGGTGCTCCGGCGACACCGGCGCTCCCGGGATATCGACCGTCCCGTATCGCAACCGCACCAGGAGCGCGCCGACGCCGGCCGCTGCACCGGTGGCCGCTGCCGCACCGATCGCCAGCGCGGCCACCATCGCCGGACCCCGGTGGGCCTTCCATTGCCACAGCAGCACGGCCGCGACCACCGCGACCGCGCCGAGCATGCCCACGAGCAGAAACGCCGAGATGAAAAAGTGGTCGGCCTCGTTGCCGAGGTACGCCTTGACGCGCTCGCCGCTCTTGGTCAAGGCCACCACCCCGTGTATCGATGGTGCCAGCCAGGCCCACAAGGCGCCGACCAGCACCCCGGCGAGCGTCAGTGCGGCTATCGTGAGCAGCACGGCGCGACGACGCGAAATTCGCGGTGGCGCAACCTCATTCATCGCTGTCCTCTGGTCTTCGCGCGCGAGTGTTCATCGCTTGTCCTCAACGTCCTTGGAGTCTTGCTCACCGTGGCGGGAGCATTTCGCCGACCAGCCGTCGGGGCGCACCTGCACCACCATGCGGCGGCCGCACTCCGCGCAGAACCGGGGTGGCTCCAAGCCGAGTTGCGCGGCGGTCGGGACTGCTCCGCCCGCGGGCTCGCCAGTGTAGACGTTGAACTTGACCATGGCCTTGCCGGCAACCACGCCTACAGGCTGGCGTTGAGCGCCTTGATCGGCATCTGCAGATCGTCGAGCAGTTCGAGATCGGCCTCGGCAGGCCTGCCGAGCGTGGTCAGGTAGTTGCCGACGATGACGGCGTTGATCCCGCCGAGGATGCCCTTCTTGGCGCCGAGGTCGCCCAGTGTGATCTCACGGCCGCCTGCGAAGCGCAGCATCGTGCGCGGCAGCGCGAGGCGGAACGCGGCGACGGCCTTCAGCGCTTCCGACGCCGGCAGCACGTCGAGCTCGCCGAACGGGGTGCCGGGCCGAGGGTTCAGGAAGTTCAGCGGCACCTCGTGCGGATCAAGCTCGGCGAGGTCCGCCGCGAATTCCGCACGCTGCTCGAGGGTTTCGCCCATGCCGAGGATGCCGCCACAGCACACCTCCATGCCGGCCTCGCGGACCATCGACAGCGTGTCCCAGCGCTCCTCCCACGTGTGGGTGGTGACGACGTTGGTGAAGAACGACCGCGCGGTCTCCAAATTGTGGTTGTAGCGGTGCACACCCATGGCGGAGAGCCGCTCAACCTGTTCTTGGGTCAGCATGCCCAACGAGCAGGCGATCTGGATGTCGACCTCGTTGCGGATTGCCTCGATGCCCGCGGCGACCTGGGCCAGCAGCCGCTCGTCGGGTCCGCGCACGGCGGCGACGATGCAGAACTCCGTGGCGCCGGTCTTGGCGGTCTGCTTGGCGGCTTCGACCAGGCTCGGAATGTCCAGCCATGCGCTGCGCACCGGCGACGCGAAAAGCCCCGACTGCGAACAGAAGTGGCAGTCCTCGGGGCAGCCGCCGGTCTTCAGGCTGATGATGCCCTCGACCTCGACGTCGGGTCCGCACCACGCCATCCGCACCTCGTGCGCCAGCGCCAGCAGTTCGTCAAGCCGGTCGTCGGGCAGCTGCAGCACCCGCACGGTCTGTTCCTGGTACAGGCCCTCGCCGCGCTCCAGTACCTGCTCGCGAGCCTCCGCCAGAATGTCGCTCACCCGAATAGCCTCCTGTGACTTGAACAGCGTTCAGGTTAGGGTACCGGTGTGCAGCTCCACAAACGCGACGTGGTCGACGCGGCGACCTCGCTGCTCGACTGCTATGGGATAGCCGACCTGACCATGCGACGGCTGGCCCGCGAGCTCAACGTCTCCCCTGGCGCGCTGTACTGGCATTTCGCCAACAAGCAGGAGCTACTCGGCGCCGTCGCGGACCGGATCCTCGAATCGATCGACGACATGTCCGGCGGCTGGCGCGACCGTGTGGCGGGAACCTGCAGCAGGCTGCGCGACGCGCTGTTGTCGCATACCGACGGCGCCGAGCTGGTGTCGGCGAGCTTCGCGGCAGGACAGTCGGATGCAATGGCGCGGATCCTCACGCAACTGAGCGGTGCCGCGGCCGACGCCGGCGTCGACCCCACGCACGCCGAGCTGGCGGCCCGCACGATCGTCTACTACGTGCTCGGCTTC
>DASQCE010000174.1:0-27861 GCA_035634855.1 Mycobacterium sp. | reverse complement strand
ATGGACTCGTGCACCAGATGTCGGCCGATGATCATGCAGCCCTGGCCTTGGTTGAAGAAGCTGCCGTACGCCAGGGCGTTCATCCCGTTGTCCAGGTCGGCGTCGGGGAGCACGATCATCGCGTTGTTGCCGCCCAGTTCGAGGTGGGCGCGGGTGAAGTGACGTGCGGCGAGCTCGCCCACGGAGCGACCGGCCTGGGTGGAACCGGTGAAGGACACGGCGTTGACGTCGGGATGCGCGACCATCGCTGAACCCAATCCGCCACCACCGGGCAGGACATGCAGTAGGCCGGGAGGCAGCCCCGCCTCCTCGAAGACTCTGGCGATCACGACGCCACCGGAGACCGGGGTGCGCGGATCGGGCTTGAGGATCACCGCGTTGCCCAGTGCGAGGGCGGGCGCCACCGAGCGGATCGCCAGTTTGAGCGGCATGTTGAACGGCGCGATGACGGCCACCACCCCGACCGGGGTCCGGCGGCTCATACTCAACCGGGCGCGGTCGGTCGGCAGAACCTCGCCCAGCGCGTGAGAGGGTAGCTCGGAAGACTCGAGGCACTCCTGCACTGCTCCGTACACTTCGTACCGCGCCTTGAGACGGATGCCGCCGGCTTCGCGCATGAGCCAGTTGTGCACCTCATCGGCGTGGTTTGTCCACAGGTCAGCGGCGCGGCGCATGACCGCCGCCCGCTCGGTGAATGACACCGCCGCCCAGGCGGTTTGGGTCTCACGGGCCCGAGCGACCGATCGCTCCAGGTCGCTGAGTGACGCCTCACCCACGCGGCCGACCTCGATCCCGGTGGCCGGTTCGACGACAGGAATGGTCCCGCCGTCGGGCGCTGTCCACTCCCCGGTGAAGATTTTTTCGCTCCACCGGTGCTCGTCGAGGAAATTCATGTCAGTACTCCATTCGTCGTGTTGGTATTTGGCCAGAGACGGTCCTGAGGACTTCTACGAGCTGAGCAGCGGTGCTCGCTTCGGCAAAGTGCTCAAGGTCCGGCATGCGGCTGAGGATGACGCGGTGAACGCCGCCGCCAACAGGCGGATTCGACGCCGTGCGCCTCAGATCACCCTGAAGTAGCCGTCGTCGTTGAGGATGTGCCGCGGCCAATCCTGTTGCTGCGAACTAAGTTTTCTGATTTTCGCGATGAACGCCGGGTCTTGGTTGTCACCGCGATAGACGGTCATGTCTTCAGCCAGCCAGGCCGGAAGAGCGGCGAAACGGTGGACAGTTTGTGACTCCAGGTACCACGTGATGTGGACAAGGGCGCCGCTCTCCTCGTACCAGACCGTCGTTTCGACGCCTGGAGCCACCCGCTGGTAGTAGAAGTGCTGGATGGCATGTCGTCCTGCGTGTGGCCCCGCTGTCAGCGTGTATTCGACGATGTCGGGCCCCACGATGGCAGGTTCGAAGACCCACCCGTTGGCGAAGTGCCAGCTTAGGCGTGCGCCGAGGATGCTATCGAGCATGTTGATCGACTCCTTTTCTTTCATGCGGCCCTCGCCCGGTTGTCGGTTTGACTGTCAGAGCCTCTGCTGTGTGGCCGGTGCTCCAACCACGAAGCCGCGGGACGAACCGGTGATGAACCATGTCGGCGAGATGGCTTTAGTAAAACACCGTTTCGTTATTAGCGCAACAGTGTTGTGCTAAAATCAGCGGATGGATGGCTCGGATTTTCAAAGGGCCCGCAGTCCAGAGGCCAAGCAACAGCGCGAAGACGCCATCCTGGCAGCGGCACGCTCGCTCGGTGCCAAACGCGGTATCCGGCAGATCACCCTTACCGATATCGCCGAGGCGGTCGGAATGCACAAGTCGGCCCTGCTGCGCTACTTCGAGACGCGTGAGCAGATCTTCCTGCGCCTCACTGCCGAGGGCTGGCAAGAATGGTCGGCGGCGCTGCGCGCGAAATTGGAGAAGTTTGGCCGCTTCCCGACCGCGGAAAAGGTGGCGTCCGCCTTTTCCACCACGCTGACCGACCGCGGCATGTTCTGCGACCTGCTCGCCCAGGCGCCGCTGAACCTGGAACGAAACGTGTCCCTGGAAGCCGTACGCGCCTTCAAGCTCATCACCCACAACGAAGTCGACGCCATCGTCAAGGTCATGCGACGGCTCCTGCCCGGCCTCACGGAACGAGACTGCATCGACGTCATCGCCACCGCGACCTCGGTTTCCGGCGCATTCTGGCAAATGGCCAACCCAGGTACAGATGTAGCGGCGCTCTACCGTAGCGACCCGCAGATGCTGCCCTTCCCGATGCTGGATGCGCGCCGCCGCCACGCAGTCTTCGAGATCGAACCGCTCGTGCGCAGGGTGCTCACCGCGATGCTCAAAGGAATGCTGGGTGAGTGAATCGCAACGAGTTCGTCGAATCGGTGGGATCAAATCGCCTTTGGAGTCCCCGAGGACCTCGCGACGTCGCCGCGCCCGTGAAAGGTGTGCGCCGTAGTCGGGTTCGACGTCCCGAGCCGAATGGCCGTGTGCGCGAATGACTGTCCTCGCGGTCGCCGATCAGGCGGGCTCTTCGTCGCCCAAATCGGTGCGGAAGCCGGGGCCAGCCTCAGGGGTGACGTTGTGTGCGGTGATCTCCTCGCCGCAATGGGTGCACGTCAGGCGCGGGTCGGCGATTTCGCCGCAGGCGTTGTGACGCAGCACGACCGGTGGGCCGCTGGGGTGCGGCAGATACTCGTCGCCCCATCGCATGAGGGTCACGATCGCTCCGAACAGATCACGCCCGGCGTCGGTGAGCCGATACTCGTGACGCTCGGGATCGCGTGAATACGGGATCCGCTCAAGAAGGCCCGCGTCGACCAGCATCCGCAGCCGGGACGAGAGCGTTGGCCGCGGGATGTTGAGGTTGCGCGCGAGCTGACCGAACCGGCGCACCCCGAAGAACGCTTCGCGCAGGATGAGCAGCGTCCAGCGTTCGCCGACCAGCTCGAGGGCCCGGCCGACAGACTCGGCTTCGAACCGGTGGGATAGGTCAGAGGAAGCGGACACGGTTCAATAACCATACTGGTTCAACTGCTGAACCGATAGTGGTAACGTAATTGAACCGACCGCCTGCCTCACACGAATGCCGAGATCGCCATGAACCAGCCCAACCTCACGACAGCACCGCCGAGCAGTGCGAACGACATCGACACCGTCGCACGGCAGATCGCTGCGGCGGCGCGGGAGATGTCCAGCGAGATCGACAACGACCGTCGGCTACCCGACGAGTTGGTGGCGCTCCTCGGAGACTCCGGGCTGCTGCGGGCCGGCGCGCCGGCGGAAGTCCGCGGGCTGGAGTTGCCGCCAGCAGTCGCCCTGCGATGCGCAGAAGCGGTGGCGCGCGGCAACGCGTCAGCGGGCTGGTGTGTTTCGATCGCGATCACCAGCAGCCTGCTTGTCGCCTACTTGCCGGTTTCGAGCCGCGATGCACTCTTCGGCGACGGGCGCGGCGTCGCCGCCGGCGTGTGGGCGCCCCGCGGCACCGGCCGGACAGTGGACGGCGGCATCGTGGTGTCGGGTCGCTGGCCGTTCTGCAGCGGAATCACACACGCGGACATGATGTTCGCCGGCTGCCTGGTCGACGGTCAGCGCGTGCCGTCGGTGGTCGCGCTGCGCAAAGAAGACCTCCAGGTTCTCGACACGTGGCACACGCTGGGCCTGCGCGGCACCGGCAGTCACGACACGTTGGCCAATGAGGTCTTCGTGCCGACCGACCGCGTGTTCTCGCTGTTTGACGGCCCGATCGTGGATCGGCCGCTGTATCGCTTCCCCGTCTTCGGCTTCTTCGCGTTGTCGATCGGCGCGGCAGCTCTGGGTAATGCGCGCGCCGCAATCGACGACCTCATCGAGCTGGCCTGCGCCAAGAAAGGGCTCGGGTCGACCCGCACACTGGCCGAGCGCCCCGCCACACAAGCGGCCGCAGCGACCGCGGAGTCGGCGCTGAGCGCGGCGCGAGCACTGTACTACCAGGCGATCGAGACTGCGTGGCAGGCGAGCCAGTACGGCGAGGGCGTGTCGGTCGAGACGCGAAACCGACTGCGTCTGGCGGCAACTCACGCGGTACGGACTTCCGCCGACGTGGTGCGCGACATGTACGACCTTGCCGGCGGCACCGCTATATACGACAGCTCCCCACTGCAGCGACGATTCCGAGATGCGTACACCGCCACCGCGCATTTCCAGGTCAACGAGGCGTCGCGCGAGCTGCCTGGACGCATCCTGCTGGAGCAGCCGGCCGACGTGTCGATGCTGTGACCGGACGTATCGAAGTCGCCCTGCCGTTCTGGCTGAACCGGCCCGACGAGGAGGCGCTCGACGTCGCGCTGGCGGCGCGTGAAGCCCATTTCGACACGCTGTGGATTGGTGAAATGGCCACCTACGACGCCTTCGCGTTGGCCACCGCGGTCGGGCACCGCGCACCCGGCGTGCGCCTGAAGGTGGGACCGCTGGCGCTCGCCGTTCGCAGCCCGGTAGCGCTGGCGTTGGGCGCTTCCTCGGTCGCCTCGCTGACCGGTAGCGAGGTCGACATCGCGCTGGGGGCCTCCAGTCCGGCGATCGTGGCCGGCTGGCACGACCGCGAGTGGGCGCAGCATGCGTCGCGGATGCGCGAAACAATCGAGTGTCTGAGGCCGATCCTGGCGGGGACGAGGGTCGACTACACCGGACGACACGTTCGCAGCCACGGCTTCCGGCTACGAAAGCCGATGCCGGACAGCAGAATCGCGGTAGGTGCATTCGGGCCTGCAATGACGCGGGTGGCGGCGCAGCATGCTGATGAGGTCGTGCTCCATCTCGTTCCGCCCGCCAGAGTTGCCAACGTGCGGGCGATCATCGACGGTGCGGCGGCCGCGGCCAGCCGTATCCCGCCGCGGCTGACGGTCTGGGTTCCGGTCGCGGTCAACCCCGGCGACACGGCGCTTGGCCAACTGGCTGCCCAGCTGGCCGTCTACCTAGCCCCTCCCGGATACGGCGAGATGTTCAGCGAGCTCGGCTTTCTCGACCTCGTGCAGCGCGCCCGCTCGGGTGCGCGCCGCGCCGAGCTGGCGACCGCCGTCCCCGTCGAGCTACTCGACCAGGTGTGCGCCTTGGGCTCACCGGAGGGCATCGCCGAGCGGATGCAGGCTTATTACGATGCCGGTGCCGATACCGTGGCGATCGTGCCCGCCACCGCCGAGGACCCCTGCGGCGCCGCCACGCTCAACGCGGTGGCGCTGCGACTCAACGCAAACCAGGAGATGTGAATAGTGACGCTCGTCAACACGCAATGCCGTCTGGCCGCGCGGCCGGTCGGCCTGCCCAGGCCGACCGATTGGACGTTCACCGAGGAGCCGGTGTCGAGTCCGGCCGAGGGTGAACTCCTCGTGCGGGTCGAGTACCTGTCCATCGATCCGGCGATGCGCACCTGGATGAATGCCGGTCGTTCGTACGTGCCACCCGTCGGGATCGGCGAAGTGATGCGTGCGGCCGGCATCGGACGTGTCGTCGAGTCGCGCCACCCTCAGTTCGCGGTGGGCGACGAGGTGTACGGCGTCTTCGGGGTTCAGCGCTACGCGCTGTCGGACGGACGTGGTGTGACCCAGGTGGACACCAGTCTCGCGCCCGCCCCTGTACATCTCGGTGCCCTCGGTATCAGCGGCCTGACCGCCTACTTCGGGCTGCTCGACGTCGGCAGGCCCGAACCGGGGCAGACGGTCGTCATCTCGGGCGCGGCCGGGTCGGTGGGAAGCGTCGCCGGGCAGATCGCACGGATCAAGGGATGTCGCGCGATCGGTATCGCCGGTGGCCAGGAGAAGTGTCGCTGGCTCGTCGAAGAGCTCGGGTTCGACGCCGCCATCGACTACAAAGCCGGTGATCTGCGCGCGCAGCTAAAAGCCAGCGCTCCCAACGGCGTTGATGTGTTCTTCGACAACGTCGGCGGCGAGGCACTTGAGGCGGCGCTGGCACGACTCGCCCGTGGCGCTCGCATCGTGCTGTGCGGCGCCGTTTCGCAATACAACGCCACCGCCGCGGGAGGCGGACCTGCCAACTACATGCAGCTGCTCGTCGCGCGGGCGTCGATGACCGGCTTCGTGATCTTCGACTATGCCGACCGCTACGCCGAAGGCGTTGCCCAGCTGGCGAAGTGGTTACATAGCGGCGAGCTGCGCTCACGTGAACACGTCGTGGCAGGCGACGTCAACGATTTCCCGGAGACCCTGCTCGAGCTCTTCCGCGGCGAGAACACCGGCAAGCTGGTTCTCGCGCTCGACAGGGATGGGTGACGATACGCAGTCGGCTATTTGTTCGGCCCAAAGTCCCGCCGCACGGCGGTCCGCCGCGGCGCCGCTACCGTCGTCGATACCCGAGCTGGTGGCGGCTGACCTCAGTCACCGCTTTTGGATTGTGCCACGCGCCGGATCGAGCAACGCACAAGCCGATCTCTCTCGCGCCCAAAGGACGTCGCCGAACTATGTTTGGCTCGCGAAGTGCGCCGACGGCTCACGTAGCTGAGTACCGGGCGCCGGCTTGCGTAGCGCGACCAAGCGACTGCCGCATCTCGTCGATCGAGAGTCGCGGCACGGCACAGCTCATGGCGAGGGCGAAGCCGACGGGGCCGGGGAATCACGATCGGGCGCCACGGTCGCCGTTGTCGAATCGCGGTCATGGTGTGGCCGTTGCGCTTTCGCCGGCCACAATGCCATGCGATCGATCATCCGGTCGCGTAGGACGAACGTGTGAAACAGGACCGCGCACATGTGGGCGGTAAAGGTCAGAAAGAGCAAATAGGCGAAAATCGTATGGCAAAGCCGCAGAACCGCGAACACCGAGATGTTTTGGGGCGCAATCCCGGGAAGATGGATCGGTCCGTAGAGAACGACCGGACGCTGGGCCGCCGAGAGCATCGCCCACCCGATCAATGGTTGCGCGAGGAACAACGCGTAGAGGAGGTATTCCGACCACGTGGCGATACGGCGCTCGATTGGGCTCATCGTGGCCAGGAACGGCGGCGGCCTGTGCATGATCCGGTTAAGCAGACGGACAACGGCGAAGGCGAGGATCGCTATACCCAGGGGCCGGTGGATGGCGAGCAGCAGCGGGTAGTAGCTCAGCGAGGCAACCATGGTGACACCGATGAACAGCTGCGCGATGACCATCGCCGCCATCGACCAGTGCAGCAGCCTGGACAACAATGTGAAGCGTGGGCCCGCGGCGGCGGGCGCCTTAACGTTCATCGGGCACCTGCGCGACGTCGATTGCGCTGGGTTGCTTGGGCTCACCAGCGCGGCGGGTGAAGGAGCGTGCGTAGACCGCCGACCTGGCGCTCAACAGTGGATCATCTGACGGCGCAATGCCGTCGGGCAACACCAACGGGTCGAAATTGATATCGCGCCCATTTCCTGGGGCCTCGGTCTGCACCGCGTTGATGGTGATGGCGCCGGCATCGATCGAGCGTGTCGAACTCGGCCAGGGCCTTGTAGCATCGTTGGTCGGATCACCCGGCACACCAATGGTGAGGATCAACCGCCACCTCAACGGCTGGCGGGCAACCACCCGGATCAGGTCGTCGAACAGGTGGTTCGGATCGTCCTGATGGGCCGGGACCGCGGGGGCACCGCGCTTATCAGGGACCGCGATCCAGCGCACGGGAGCGATCGTTCCTGCGCTGTTGGTGAACAGGAACGCGTTGAGTCCGTAAAACGTGCTGTCGTCAAAGCCCGGGCTCGGCGGGTACTGCTTGATGATCTTCATCGCATTGACGGTCTCGGGATGGCGGGACAGAAAGGCGGCCATCTTCTGCGGGTCCGGGCGGCCCGAATCCGGCAGGGCCTTGGACGCCAGCAGACGCTCGTAGAAACCCTCCGGGGTGCTGTCGGGAAAGACGGGGATGTTGACCATGGCGGTACGCCACTGCTCACCGTTTGGTAACAGGAACTCCAGCGCTAAACCGCGGACCGTGTCCGGTTTGTCCACCTGATCTGGGAGGCCACCGGAGAGTGAAAACCGGCCGATCACAGGGACTGTCCCGGTAGTGAACACCGAGGCTTTGCTCACGGCAACGCCGGCGCCGTTGCTGGCGAACGTTCCTGTCGCGCTTAGGCCCTTGGCGTGGTTCCGTCTGAAGCCATCGTGACGCCCATACACCTGTTCGAACCGGTCGGCGAACCGGGATGGTGTCAAAGCGCTCGGTGTCAGCCAGCCGCCGGTGTAGAGAAACCCACCGACATCGACTGCAGCGATACCGGCCACGGCGGCCATGCCGGTAACCGCTCTCCGCCGGGTAAGCATTGGATTCCACTGATGCGGCGCACGTTTAGTGTCTTGTTCGTCCCGCTTGCGTGAATCATCGCCTAGATCCTGTTTGCCGGAGTCATCCCCGTTGTCCACGGCTCCCCTTCCGTTGCGACCCGCTTCTGTTCACGTCATAGTCAGGTTCACTCGATAGTCAGCTTGACTCGATAGTCAGGCGGACTCGTCGCCCACCGGCGACTGCGCACCTGATTCAGAGAGGTCATCGTGTGACACCCATTTCGCGCATTGCGTGTCGCAGTGATCGTAATGCATAGTGCAGCCTCGACTTTACGGTTCCATCAGCAATCCCGAGGTCGGCGGCGATCTGCGCCGTCGTCCACCCCTGGAAGTACGAGCGCTGGACCACGGCGCGGTGCTCCGGGGTCAGCCGCGCCAGCGCATCGCTGATGAGCAGCCGGTCAAGCGCGCCATTCACCGCGTCTGGGCAGGCGCCCTCGAGTGCGCCTACGTCGTCCGGCGTGCTCACCTCACGGCGGAACCGTGCGGTGCGGCTTTCATCGATGATCACGTTGCGGGCGACGGTGAATAGCCACGCGCGTGCCGACCGCTCGTCGTCGTCGGCAACCTCAGGGTGTTGCCATGCGCGCAGCATCGTCTCCTGTACGACATCCTGAGCGCGGTCCCAGTCACCGGTCAACCTCGAGGCATAGCGCCACAAAGCGGCGGCGTGCTCGTCGTAGAACCCCTCGACCGTGGCCGCAGCGCGACCCTCCACGAGGACGTCGCACAGGTGGGCGGTGCGTCCGTCGTTGAAAGAGGCGCTGCGGTCGCTGCCGCGAGCATAGCCGGCGAAATCGGCTGCGGTAATGTCTGTCTCGGAGCTTGCCGTCATGTCCGCTACTCATTCCGATGTGTTGCTAACACCGTCCTGTCAGCTAAACCGGCTGCGACAGTGCAACATTTGGCGTACGGCGTCAGCTCTTGGCGGCTGCGCCCGTCGGACGGGAGGTGGCGATCCCTGACACCGACAATGGCATTCCGAGGATCGAAGTGCAGGCAGCGCCACCGCTAGTAGTGGCACTACCAGTCTCGATCTCGGCGCATCCCAAACAACCCGGACATGCCGTTGATCAGGCCAAAGAGCTCTAACAGCTCCGGCAGTCAGGCATCGGTTCCCGCTAGCTGGGGGGCGAAGATGGGTGGCAGCCGGGGCGACGAGGTCTGGTAGACGGGCAATTGTGGACACCAGCGACGAGAATCCAGCGAATGGGTTACCCATGCAGATCCAACCTCGGAGCGAGGACACATGACAACACTGATTGCCATCTTCAGTGTGTTGGTTCTACTCGGCTGCTTGCACATGCAACTTGCGCGAAACCCTCAGGGTGCCAAATCAACTCCCGACCCGCTCACGCGTATCCGGATCGGTGCGCAGCACGCCCAGCCGTGCAGCTCTGCCAAGACCGCCGAGGCGCCGCAATGAAGCACAACGCCGCCATGATGGGCCAGTTCCTTACAAACCGCCGGCGTCAGCTTGTCCGCGCCCAGCTCGGCCTACCCCACATCGCGGGCCGGACGACTCGCGGACTGCGTCGTGAGGAGGTCGCCTACCTGGCGGGTGTCAGCGTCACCTGGTACACGTGGCTCGAGCAGGGACGCGACGTTACCCCGTCCCGGCAGGTCGTCGATTCGCTCGCCCGGACTCTGCGGTTGTCGCACGCGGAGCATGTCTACCTGTCCTCGCTGGCCGGGTACAGCGCGCCGCATCCCGCCGAAGACCCGAGTCCCGGCGCTGTGCCAGCTCACGTGCAGCGGCTGCTCGACGCCCTCGCGGACTACCCGGCGTTGGCGATCGCCCCGGACTGGGCCATATTGGCATGGAACGCCGCATACGCGGCGCTGTACCCGAACGTTGCAGCGGTCGCCGCGGCCGACCGCAACTTTCTATGGCTGCTTTTCACCGACCCGTACCTGCGCACGCTGATGCCGGACTGGGAACTCACCGGCTTGTACAACGTCGCGTCGTTTCGGGCCGGGGCCGGTACCCAGCTGGGCGAGCCGCCCTTCGCCGACCTTGTCAGTCGGCTTCTCCAGACGAGTGAAGCGTTCCAGGCCGCCTGGGAAAGCTACGACATCGAAACACTGCCCTCACGCGAGCGCCTGTTCCGCCACCCCGAGGTCGGCGACCTGCACATGGAGCAACACAATCTGACGCCCTCGGACCATCCGCGTCTGCGCCTGGTGACTTTCATCCCCGTACCATCCACTGACACCGCCGACCGGCTACGTCGCCTGCTCGACACTCAAGCATTACGTCTCAAAGGTGCGTGACGTCACCCAGGATGCGCGTCTGCGTAACCGGTGGCAGAGCAGAAGATCTCGAGATCCGTGATCAATCCCCGCAAGTGGCAGGTGCCCCAGGTCGGTGCGCCGCCCTAACCGGATGAACCACATACGGTTCTACGCCGTGTTACTAGCGGGAACCGTGACGATGGAGTCATGCCGCTTGTGTTAAGTGATCACCGCGAGGAGTGAGTCTGTCAAGATCGTCTGCACGTGCGCGATCGGCCGCTCCGCCGTTGGTGTTGCTGCACCCTTTGGGCTCGACGGGGGCAATTTCATGGGCGCCACTTGCGGAATCGCTTCGCGAAGTGGGCTATCGCGTCGCGGCACCGGACCTGCCCGGGCACGGGACCGCCAGCGACACCTCGTTTACGTGGGAGAGTGCTAGGGCGACGGTTCGTGCCGCAGCCGAGCGGTTCGGGCCTGAGAAGCCGGTCCTTATCGGCCTTTCGCTTGGGGCGGCGAGCGCGCTGTACGCCGCCCAGCGCGAGCCGATCAGCTTTGCCGGTCTGGTGCTCAGCGGTGCTGGGGCATGCTGGAACGACCGGTTCGTCAGGAGCGGGATGACGGTGGCGGCGGCCGTCGGAGCGCTCTCGGCAGCGGTTGGCCGCCGCGAACCGCTCGCCTACGCCGCGGGCGTACGCGGCCGTGAAATCGTGAGCGCCGCCCGCACTGCCGACGTCGGGCCGGCCCAACTGTGGCGCGCCGCACGGCTATTGACGCGATTCGACGTTCGCAACACACGTC
The DNA here is from genome assembly GCA_035634855.1 of Mycobacterium sp. Classification (GTDB taxonomy): domain Bacteria; phylum Actinomycetota; class Actinomycetes; order Mycobacteriales; family Mycobacteriaceae; genus Mycobacterium. The sequence continues at coordinate 16,554 of DASQCE010000174.1, read as the reverse complement.
CGCCGCCGATACCGTGCGCAGTCGTCGTGCTCACAGATGACCGGCGTATGCCGCCCGGGCTCCAACGGGCACTTGCCAGGTACCTGGGCTGTCCGCACGTCGACGTGGCCGCGGACCACGACGCACCGGTCCGTCAGACCGCCCGGTTCTCCGACGGCCTGCAATCCGCGCTCACGTTGCTTGGCGGCTGCGACAAGATCAGTCCGTTGTTGCCAGAAACCGGTAGCTCTCGCCGACCTCAAGGAACAGGAAGATCCCTATGACGACACAGGTCCACGGCAGCCGCGACGCTGTTGTCATCGGGGCGGGTCCCGCCGGTCTCGCTGTCGCGCGTGAGCTCGAAAGGAAGCACGGCATCCAGACGCTTGTCATCGACCGCGCAGCGGCGCCGGCCATTTCGTGGCGGACGCGCTATGACAACTTCCGCCTCAACACCACCGGGTTCTTTTCGCATCTACCCGGACAGCGGATCCCGTTGACCGCCGGTCGCTGGCCAACGCGGGAGGACATGGTTCGATACTTCGACAACTACGTGCGGCGGCAGCACATCACGCTCGAACTGGGTTGTGAGGCCACCGGGATCGACCGTGCAGGCGGCGGCTGGCGAATCGACACATCGTCAGGCGAAATCCGAACGCGAGCAATCGTTCTCGCAACGGGCAACTACCGCACGCCCACCATCCCTCCCTGGCCAGGCCTGAGTTACTTTACCGGCGAGCTCGTTCACTCCGGCAAGTTCAGAAACGCTTGGCCTTTCCGCGACCGCGACGTCCTCGTTGTCGGCGCTGGCAATTCGGCCGCCGACATCGCTGTCCAGCTCGCCAACAACGGCGCGCGCCGAATCTGGCTTGCGGTCCGCACACCGCCGCATCTCGTGCGGCGTGCCGTCGGACCGTTTCCATCCGACATCTTCCTCGAGCTCTTCGCCTGGGCACCCGCGAGCGCGGTCGATCCGATCATCGGCCTCTCCGAGCGCTTGATGTGGGGTGACCTGTCGGCCTACGGCTTCAATCGTCCGCCGCTCGGGCTGAAGGCGACGGTGGAACAAACAGGCCGCATCCCCACGCTGGCCGACGAGCTGATTGACGCCGTGCGAGCAGGCCGCGTCGAGGTCGTCGCCGCCGTGGAGGCGGTCGAACCCGACAGCGTGATCCTCGCCGACGGCAACTGCATACCGCCGGCGGTGATCATCGCCGCCACGGGCTTCAGCATGGATCTCGACGGTTTGGTCGGCCACCTCGGTGTCCTAGACGAACGCGGCAAGCCACGAGGCGGATTCGCCTCGCACCTCGGAGACGGAATGTTTGCGATCGGCTACGGCATTCCGCCCAATGGCCCACTGCGCGCAATCCGCCTCGCCGCCACGCCCTTAGCGCGTCGGATCGCCACCCACCTGGCGAAAACGTCCTCCACCATGACGACCGAGCCACTGAATGTTCCAGCCGTGAACTAACCTCATCGGTCGCGTCGCCTGAGCAAAGCGTTGACGCGAGTTGACTGCGAATGTCGCGTTGAAGGCAACAATTTCGACCAGAGTCCCAGTCACCGCACAGCACTACAACAGATTGTGCCCAGGTTCGAACGACGCGCGACGGGACTGCCGTGCAGTCTGTGACGTCGACCACTTCCGATGAACAGAAGCTACTCAGAGGTCGTGTCACTAGTAGTCGGGTTAGGCGCGATCTCGGAAAGAAGTTGCTAATGGGCGCAGGGTATCTGGTCGCTGCGGCGGTATCGCCGCACAGCCACCGTTAGCACCTTCGCCGAGGCGTGCAATCCAAGAGTGCCGATGTTCATCCGAACGGCAGCCAACGCCGCTGCCCGAAATCAAGGGGACGCAATGGTTTTGCTTTCCGTCGAAAAGAACTTCTTCCGCGGCGCGGAGGGATATGAAACGGCCCGCCGCGCCACGGTGTGGAATGGCCTTTTGCCGGACCGCTTTCCCGACGTGATCGTGCAAGCTCACGACACCGATGACGTAGTCGCAGCGATCCGCTATGCGCGCGCCAATGGTCACCAAGTCGGCGTGCGGTCGGGAGGGCACAGCTGGGCGGCCAGTCACCTGCGCGACGGCGGCTTGCTGCTCGACGTCAGCCGCCTCGACCACTGCAGGGTGGACACGGATCGGATGACCGCGGAGGTCGGGCCGGGCAAAATCGCCAGCGTCTTCGCGACCGAACTCGACTCGCAAGGGCTCTTCTTCCCGGCGGGCCACTGCGAAGGCATTCGCCTTGGCGGCTATTTGTTGCAGGGCGGATACGGCTGGAACAGCAAGGTGCTCGGACCGGCATGCGAAAGCGTGCTTGGACTCGAGGTTGTCAATGCCGCCGGTGAACAGATCTACTGCGACCCCGAGAATCACCCCGATCTGTACTGGGCCGCCCGCGGCTCGGGCACTGGCTTCTTCGGTGTGGTCACGTCGTTCAAACTGCGGATTCACCGGCGCCCGGCCATCTTGGGCACCTGTCTGTACATGTACCCGATCGAGGTCCTCGATGAGGTGTACACGTGGGGGCGCTCCATCAGCCACGAGATCGACGACCGCGTCGAACTCCAAATCCTCGCCACGCGCGCCTATCCGGCATTCGGAATCGACCACCCCGCCATCGCCATCGCGTCGCCAGTCTTCGCCGAATCAGAAGAGGAAGCGGCGAAAGCCCTGGCTGTACTGGGCACTTGCCCGGTCGTCGATAGGGCGATGATGAACATCCCCTATGTGCCGACAAACCTGGCCGGCTGGTACACCGCGGTGATGAGCAACTACCCAACGGGGCACCGCTACATCGCCGACAACATGTTCACCTCGGCTTCAGCCGAAGAGCTATTGCCGGGCATCCGCAAGATCATCGAAACGATGCCACCGCACCCCTCGCACTTCATTTTCACGGGTTGGGGCACTTCCGCCCACCGCGCCGACAAGGTGTACGGCTTGGAGGACGAGATCTATATGGCCCTGTACTCCGTCTGGCAGGATCCAGCCGACGACGAACGGTACCGCGACTGGGCAGGGTCCAACATGGCGGCGATGTCGCACCTGGCGACCGGCATCGCGCTCGCCGACGAGAATCTCGGCCGGCGCCCGGCGACATTCATCACCGACCCGAATATGGCGCGCCTAAACAAGGTGCGCGCGACCTACGATCCGGACGGTCGCTTCCATAGCTGGATGGGCCGCGAATGAAAATCGCGGTGCGGCATCGCCATTCGGACATGAAATCCGCGAAGTCTATGCCAATGCCCAACGGGCTTCGGATCCTCGTCGTCGGCGCCGGGGTGGCCGGCATTTCCATTGCTCGGGGATTACTGCGAGACGGACATGACGTCACCGTGTTCGAACAGCGACCGGATATGCGGCCCGGTGGTGGTGCGGTGACCATCTGGTCCAACGGCTCCACGGTTCTGGAGCAGCTGGGCGTCGATATGGACGGGGCAGGTCAGCTGCTTTCCACCGTGCGGATCGCGACATCGACCGGTCGCCCACTGGTCAACATCGACGTGACCGCGATCGTGGACCGGCTGGGCGGGCGCGTTCGGATGGTCCCACGTCGAGCGCTGCTTGATCGTCTGCTGGAAGGCTTTCCGGTCGACCGCATTAGATGCAATTCCCGTGCGGCCGCGGCGGTCAGCACGCGCGATGGGGTGCAGATCGAATTCGAAGACGGCCGCTCGGCCGAAGGCGATCTGCTGATCGGTGCGGATGGTCTGCACTCGGTGGTCCGAGACATCGCCGGTGCGGCACCCGCGAAGCCAACCGGCTGGTGCAGCTGGCAGGGACTGGTCACCCTCTCGGATTTCGCCGACAAGGACGTCGCACTGCAAGTCATCGGCGAGCACGGAAACCTCGGCCTGTGGCCGGCCGGCGGCTCCGATTTGCAGTGGTGGTTCGACTTGCCGTGGTCGCCCGGCTTCGTCAGACCGGAACGTCCGATCGACATGATCCGGTCCAATTTCGCAGGCTGGTCCGACTTGGTCGATCAAGTACTCGCGACGTTGACCGACGACGATCTGGCGGCTTCGCCGTACCCGCATTTTCGGCATCCGATTCCCCGCTCGTCGCACCTGGGCGCGATGACGTTGCTCGGCGATGCGGCCCACGCAATGCCGCCCATCCTCGCGCAGGGAACCAATCAGGCGCTGCTCGACACGATGGTGTTGTGCAAGGCACTCTCGGATTTCCGGAATCCAGCGAACCGCAGCAGTGGTGATCTCTCGAGAGCGCTGCGCTGGTACGAGAGGACCCGGCGACGCAGGCTCACCGCCGTGTCCTGGGTGACGTCGCGGCAGATGTCCCAGAGTGAGGCAGTGTTGAAACCGGCCGCCATGGTCTCGGACTCGTTTGGCACCTGGGCGATGACTACGTTTCTGCGTTCGATAAGCCACCGGCGGATCTCCGCGGAAGTCAGTCGAGACCTGTCTAGCCGGCTTATCCGCTGCTGATGATCATCCCTACGACTGTGAAAGGTCAGGCGATGTCAACGACCGCCAAGGTGCCACCCGCCAAGCTGGCCCGCGTTGTCGAGTGGGCTCGCCACCACCTGTATCGGCTCCATCAACGGCTGGTACCTGCACCGGCAGCGATGATGGAGATGATCATCGCCACCTGGACGTCGCAGGCGATCACCGTGGCGGCCCAACTCGGTGTCGCCGATGCCCTCGCCGACGGGCCGTTGACGATCGACGACTTGGCGACGCGGGTGGAGGCGGACGCGGACGCACTGCACCGGCTGCTGCGGGCGTTGATCAGCAGGGGCATCTTCCGTCATCGCCGCGACGGCCGGTATGAGCTGAATTCCCTTGCCGACACCCTGCGTTCGGACGCACCGGTGTCGATGGCTTCGGCGGCACGGTTCTACGGCTCGCAGGAGCAGCGCGAGCGCTGGACCCTGCTGGTGGATTCGGTCCGAACCGGCACTTCGGTCGTCCCGGCATTGCGCGGCAAGTCGAGCTTTGACTACTTCGCGGAGGAGCCCGAGCTCGCGGAACTCTTCAACCAGACCATGACGAGTGTTTCGGAGATGACGGATGCGACCGTTGTCGCCGGCTACGACTTCAGCGCCTACCCGACGATCGTCGACATCGGAGGTGGGCATGGCCCACTGCTGGCCGCCATCCTGGCGGCGGCGCCGGCCTCGCGCGGCGTCCTGTACGACCTGCCGCTGGTCGTCGCGGACGCCCCGAGCCTATTGCGGGAGCAGGGTGTCGCCGACCGGGTTGTCATCGCCGAGGGGTCGTTTTTCGACAGCGTGCCGGGCGATGGCGACGTCTACCTCCTCAAGAACATCATTCACGACTGGCCCGACGAGAAGGCGGGGCAGATCCTGCGTAACGTTCGCGCGGCAGCCGGCCCCGGAGCCACGGTGTTGCTGGTCGAATTCGTCATCCCAAGGCACAACCGTGACTTCCCCGGGAAATGGGTGGATCTGGAGATGATGTTGAACTTGGGTGCCCGTGAACGCACCGCGGCCGAGTACCGCGACCTGCTAAGCCAAGCCGGATTCCGGATGACACGGGTGGTGCCAACCGCGTCACCCCTCAGCGTGGTGGAAGCCAGAGCCGCGTAATTACCACGCGTGCAACGCAAGACGTCTCGGCAGCGGTTACACCACAAGCACCGGGGTGGACGAGGTCAACTTCTCATTCTCACCCTCGCGCGGACCGACGCGGTCGTGCATCCACACCAAGGGTTTCGGTGCCCACCAGTTCCATCTACCCAGCACATGCATGAAGGCAGGCATCAGCACCACCCGGACCAGCGTGACGTCGACCAGTACGGCCAGCCTCAGCGCGATCACGGGCATCCGCGTGAACTGCTAACTGCACGCCGGCGCCGAAGGAGCGGACATCCTCGTCATGTCCGCGCCACGTCAGCGCGCAGGACGGTTGGGCGGCTTGTCGACGGCCACGAATTCCTGTTCGGGTCGTCCGGTCGTGCCGTAGCGGAGCTGGATTTTGACCTCGCCGGAATTGGCCAGCGTGGACAGATACCGTTGCGCCGTGGCCCGCGACACGCCGATCTCCGCGGATAGTTCAGCCGACGACATCGGCTGGCCCGATGCGCGAAGCGCCTGCAGCACAAGCTGCTTCGTGGGGGAGGCCACGGTGGTGGGGGGCTGCGGCGGTGCGATGCGGGGGCGGAGTGCGTCTAGTGCCGCGTCCACCTCCTTTCCGCCGAGGTTCGTTCCGGAAAGGATCTTGCGGTAGCGCGCATAGCCAGACAGCTTGGCCGCGAGATCTGTTGGGGCGAACGGCTTGACGAGGTAGCTCAATGCGCCCGCGGCCACCGCGGCACGTATTGTTGGGGCGTCGGTAGCCGCGCTCAAAACCATGCTGTCGCAGCGTAACTCGCGGACAAAGTCGATTCCCGACCCATCGGGCAGGTAGACGTCCACCAGGGCCAGGTCGACGGGGTCGGCCTTGTGGGCCGCGGCGAGTGTCGTCGCCGTCGTCGTCACCGTGAAGCCCGGTAGGGCGTTGACGATACCCGCGTGCATGTTGGCGACTCGGAAGTCGTCATCGACCACGAGCACGGTCAGTTCTGAGCTGCCCATTGGGCTTCCTCCTCCACCATCACACCCGGCAGTCGGGCGATGAACTCGGCACCGCACAGTTCCGCACCTGGGCTGCCCGGGCTCGACAGCCGGATATCACCACCTAGTGCACGGCTGATCTGTCGAGACAGCGCCATTCCGATGCCGCGACCGCCCGGTATCCCGGACTCCGGTTTTGTCGACTCGCCTTCGGTGAACACGTGCTCGACGAAGTCGGGCGCGACCCCATCCCCGGTGTCGGCCACGGTGATGTGCAGTGTCGATCCATCCTGCAGCAGTTCGACTTCCACAATTTTGGCCTCGTCGGCGCCTGTGCGGGCCGCATCGATGGCGTTGTCGAGCAGATTGCCCAGTACGGTTGTGACGTCGACGGGCAGCGTGAGTCGGCCTGGTACCCAGGTGTTCTCGCCGATCGTCAGCGTCACGCCCGCTTCACGGGCAGACGCAGCCTTCGCCGCCAGGAATGCCTGCAGGAACGCATCGCGGACGGTGTCGATCCCAGGCAGCGCCGATCCCAGCGGGCCTGCCCCCAACAATTCCTCCACGTACTGAGCGGCCTCTTCGGCATGGCCACTGTGCAAAAGCCCGTTTAGTAGATGCAGCCGATTGGCGAATTCGTGGCGTTGGGCGCGCAGCACCGTGCTCATCAGCTGCACGGCGTCGAGTTGGCGGGTCAGGGATTCGACGTCGGTGCGATCGCGCACGACCAATACGGTTCCCAGGTCGCGGCCGTCACGCGCCACGTGTCGCGCCGAAACCACTACGATCCGATCGCCGACAGTCGCCAGGGTCGGCGTCGGTTCCGCCGACCTGAACACCTCGAGCACACGTGGTGTCAGACCGATCTCGTCCACCGGCCTGCCCGATTCGTTGCTAACCTCGAGCAGCCGGCAGGCCTCGTCGTTGACGAACGTTGTCTGCCAGGCGGTGTCGACGGCCAGCACGCCCTCGTCGATACCGTGCAGGACCGCTGCTTGGCCGCGTATCAATTCGGCCATTTCGGAGGGCTGCAGCCCCATCGTCAGGCCTCGCCACCTTCGGGCCAGAAATACCGAGCCGATGACACCGATGAGCAGCGCCACGCCGACCAGGACTGCCGCTGTCCGCACGTCAGTCCACAGCTGGTGGTGAACCGCGGCCGTCGAGATTCCGATGCTGACCTCGCCAACGACCCGATTCGAATCCGGTGCCAGCACAGGTACTTTCGCGCGGACCGACGATCCGAGTGTGCCGGATTCCCGCATCACCTCTTCGTGGCCTGACAACGCCTCGGTGGGATCCGTGCTGACATGTTTACCGAGTTCGTTGCGGTTGGGATGGGAGAGCCTGATGCCCTGATCGTTGGTGATCACCACGAACAAGACGCCTGTTCGCTGCTGGATCTCAGTGGCCAGTGTCTGCAACGGCCCCTTCGCCAACTCGTCGGTGAGCGCCGGGCTCGGCGTCAACTGGGCAGCGTCGTAGCGCGCAATGTCGGCACGAACCGCGGGCGCGAAGGCGATCGCACGTGCCATGTCCAACGACCGCGTTTCGTATTGGGCGGCGAGGCGCTGGTGACTCATGAAGGCAAGCAGTCCGCCCGCGATGCCCAGCGTGAGCGTCACCACGGCGACTTGCAGCAACAGCACCTGGGTGGCGAGCCGCACATCCACGCGCAGCTTCCGCACCATGGGCAGAGCGTACGCGCCGTGCTGAGCATAATGCGCAAAACCTCGGAATCCGAACATCGCTGGTCTGCTTACCGATCACGTCGGGTTGATTTCGTCTAAGCTCCGTCCCTTGGTGCGCGGTCCGATCAGCGCGATCACGGCGATCGTGGCGGCGAGTGCGACGAGCACGGCGGCAAACATCGCTGTGGCGCCGTAGTTGTCGAGCATCGGGACGAGAATGAACGGAAGCGCTGCACTCGACAGCCGTGATACCGAGTAGGTCCAGCCGACGGCGGTTGCCCGTACATCGCTGGGGAAGATCTCCGCCTGGTACACGTGGTAGATGTTCGAGAAGACATTGCTCGACGCCGTGATCAGCAGTCCGAACACGACAATGAGCGTGTGAACGTTGACGGCCGCGAAAAGTACGCCGCACGCGGCCATGATGGCGACCGTGACGATGATCAGGTACTTGCGCTCGAACCGCGTCAGCAGCGGAATCGAAACCAGCGACCCAACCGGATAGCCGATGAACGACACCGCAGTGAACAGCAACGATGACGTCAGGTCGTAGCCGCGGCTGACCAACACCAGCACGGCCAGCGTGCCGAATCCGTAATAGCCGAAGGGCTGGAACAGATGAAACAACGCGAGCATGATCAGCCGCTGCCGGTAGGGCGAATGCCGCATTCGCTGCAGCGCGGGTACGTTCTGAACCGGCTTCGAGGCGGACGCGACCTCATCCTCTCCTTTGTTGTCGGCGGCGTATCCCGTCGCCGGGCCCGCACCGGATTCGAAAAGCCGCAATGCGGCCCGCGCATCCTCGGTCCGGCCGACGCCCGCCAGCCACCGCGGCGACTCGGGAAGGCCGCGGCGCAGCACGCTGACAACCAATGCGCCGATTGCGCCGACCAACAACAGGATTCGCCAACCCTCGAAGCCGAACGGGCTGCGACCGTTGAGTGACAGCGATAGGAATCCCAGCGCCGGAGCAGCGAGGAAGGAGCAGGTGTAGGCCCAGGCGGCCAAGCGCCCTCGATGCGCCTTCGGGAGGATCTCGGAGAGATACGCATCGGCGACCGGGTACTCCGCGCCAATACCCATCCCCGCCATGAAACGCGTCCCCACCAGCATCCACGGATTCGGCGCGATGGCGGCGATCACGCTCCACACGGAGAACCACACCAGGTTGAACAGAAACGCCCGCCGCCGCCCGATCCGATCGGCGATCCGGCTGAATGCCGCTGCGCCGATGAACATTCCGAGGAATGACGAAGCGAGCAGCAGCTGCAGCGCGGCGCCGCCGAGGCCGTATTGCGTCTTCAACGCGCTGGCAATCGTGCTGGATAGGAAGATCTCGTAAACCTCGAAGAACAGGCCCAGCCCGACCGCAATAACCACTCTTTGGTGGCCGGGACCGACCGGAAGGTGATCGAGGCAGCGCCCGATGTCGCGCAGCCCGACCATCCGATCGGCGTGCAGTGTCGGACTCATTTCGAAGCGTTGTCCTCCGAACCCCTCGAATGGTTGTCGCTGCTCTGATCGTGCGACGACCGGCTGTTGTCGCCGTGATCGCCGCTGGAGTAGTCGTCACCGTCGTGATCACGTGTCCAACGGCTGTCGTCGTGGTCGCGCCGATGCGTGAACCAGTAGTAGTCATTGCGGTTCCACGTCGGAGGCGTTGACGCGCTGTCGTAATTGGACTGCCACTGCTGATCATTGGTGTGCTGCCCCGATGAAGACGACGTCGAGTGTTGGGGCGTTGTCTGATGGCTGGTGGAACCAGAGGATCCGCGCCTGGCCATCACCGAGTGGGTCGGCGTGGCCGGCTTGGTCTGGGTGGCAGGCGTTGACGCCGGATTTGTCGGTGCTGCCGCAGGCGCAGGTGAAGGTGCACTGTGACTGCTCGTGTCGACCGAAGCGCTGTGTGCACCGTGCAGCGCTCCGAAGAAGAGGCCGGCTGCCGCGGCGGCCACGAGACCACCGCCGGCGAAGGCGAGCACACCTGAATGCGTGAACCAGCGTCGGCTCCGCTCGATTGGGAGCGGTGATGCGAACTCGGGGCGCTCGGCCGACCACGCCAGGTTGGTTAGGTATGGCAGACGTGCGGACGTCGGTGCTGTGGCGTCGAATTCAGCCGCCACGCGCGACGCCACGGTCGACGGATCGTAGGCCGCCGTGGTCGTCGTGTCGTGCGCGGGCCGCGACGGAACAGCTCCTGTCGTGGGCCATTGGTCGGGGGTCTGATTCGAAGGCCAGGTTGCCACTTCTTACTCCTGTATTCCTACTGCCTGTGCAGTTCGTGTCATCACTTCTCACGAAGCTAGGGAGTTGCCCGCGCCGTGGCTCGCTTGTGCGCACAACCCGCGCAACAGGCGATTTGTCACCTTTTGCGCGTTGTGCTCAAGCTGGCCGCGTTGCGATCACTGCCCGTGGCCAGACGGGCGGCTGCGGCGAGTCACCACCTCAGCGGGACCGGCCGGCACGGTCGTTGGTAAATCCCCGCACCACATGCGATCGCACGAAATCAGCGACGACCTCGTCATCGTCCATGTTCAGCGTGGAAGACGGTGCACTGAATAACGAGAACAGCATCCGTGTAACCGATGACGAGCTCGAAGAACTGCGCGCGCGACGTGCCATCGGTGCCACCGCGCTGAACGCATAGTCGTCACGCGGCGTTGCTCGTTGGTCCTTCCGATTGTCCCTGCGAGGTCGAGCCGCTCGGCGTGGGGTCATTGGGCTCTGAACTCGGGGTAGTTGACGCCGGCGCCTTCTTGGGGGTGAGGAATCCCTTGAATGTGTCGGCCAGCCGCGTGAACACGTTTTTCTTGGGTGATGTGGTCTTGCTGGAGGTGGTGTTCGGGGTGGCTTTGCTGCCGTCCTCGGTGACCTCTCCGAGCGTTGGCCCCGAGTTCGACAGCGGAGACACCGGCGCTTGGGTCGGCGACGTGCCCGAGCCGGACGGCGTCTGCGGTGTGCCTGAGCCGGACGGCGTCTGCGGTGTGCCTGAGCTGGACGGCGTCTGCGGCGGCGCCGGGTCTGTTGCCCCGGCGCTGGGCGGGTCGGTGTTCATTAGCGACTCTTGCGGCTCCTGAGGCAGCGTCCTCGCGTTGATCGAGGGTGAGTTCGTCGGCGCAATCGTGGGAGCGACCGGCGCCGGGATCGACGTGGGGACCGACTCGCCTCCATTGGTGAGGTTGTTCACCCCTTGTCCGAGCGCACCCGGAACCTGGGCGATGGTCTCGATGATTCTGGCCGGCGGTGTAATCAACGAAAACCGCACGGGAACTTCGGGATTCAGATTCTGGCGATCGGTATAGCCCATGTCCACGAGCAACCGCAGCACCGGCTCGATGGCAGCTAACACCGGCTCGGTGAGCGGCGTCAAGCCTAAGGCGCCGAAGATTTGCCGCGCCGGAGCAAGCAGTGGCAGATGCGCGGCGGGCACGAAAACGTACCTGTCGGTCGTGACGTGCCCGTCTGTGGTGTGCGTGACGGTTTTCACCAAGACGGGCGTGGTGCCGGTGTTGGTCAGGGGGTCGAAGTCGATGTTGTCGTAGTACTGGTCCGGGTGTGCGTACGCCAACGCGAAGAGGCTGTTCACCAACGAGAGCGGGTTGAAGTAGGCGGGGAAATCGGCATACGGGTCGTACTCATTCGTGACATATGTGGTGTCGTATGGCGACGGTTGCGCGGCGCCGTTCGACGTGACGAAGAACGGGATCTTCAGGCCGGGGAATCGCGAGAAGATGCCGCCGTTCGGGAGATTCGGCGACGCGATCATCACGAAGCGCAGGCCGTCCGCCGGTGGCGCGCCGCCGACGGCGGGCTCAAGCTCGCGTCGTACCCTCTCGGCGACGAGTGCTCCCTCCGAATAGCCCACGACGAGCAGGAACGGGCAGGTTACGGCCGGATCGCCGCAAGACTGATTCGAATTGTCCCTGATCGTCTGGTCCAGCACTGGGACACCGGCGGCGACGCTGTTGTCGATGTCGAACCCCGCCGGGTAACTCACGGGAATGTAGTGGGGAAAGGTGTCGCCGAAGGGAACGACGTGCCGGTTCAGTTTGTTCGGGACCTTGGCCGCGGCGGGGTCGCCGCGTCCGCCAATGCCGATGGTGGAGGCCGTGAGTTGCACTTGTGAACTGTCCACAGTGTTGTTGGTCGCATGACCGAAGACCAGGACGGTCGACACCGCCGCCGCGGTGGCGCCGAGCAGTAGCACTGACGGCGACCGTCGTCGCTTTTGGGTCGTCATGCTTGCCGAGGAAACAGGACGATTCTGTCCCTGGCGATGCTTTGCCACAGCCTGCTCCTCACGGTCGCCGCGGTGTCCGACCCGCGTCGGACGTTATCGCACGGCACGGGGTTTAGCGACCAAATCGGTGCGAAACGTTCGGTCGGCGCCTCTTAGCTGGAGCGGTCTCCAGCACTTAGCTCAGTCGGCGTGGCGCCTGTGACCATCGACCAGTACATCTGTTCGCGCTCAGTCAGCTCGTTCGACGTGATCGCACCGAACGCAGCGGCATCGCGAGCGAACCGCGCCGGGGCGTCCGGAAGAGCGTCGGGTCCCTCCAGCCGGAAGCAGCTCGGCGCAAGGGGGCCGAACAGCAGCGCACGGCGCAGGTGCGGCCAATTCTCCAAGCGGGGCTCGACGCCCGCCGCTCGGGCGAAGGCCAGAGCCGCCAGGTTCATCCGGATTTTCTGCGACGTCCCGCGCCGCAAGCGATATGCATCGATGGACGACCATTGGGCGGCCGCACTCATCGGCGAGATCGCCCCACCCCACGTGTACGCGATCCAGCGTGCCTGTAGCTCCAGCGGCACGAAGTACCCGCCGGACTGGTCCCACATGCCGACGAAAGCCAGCCCCGGCAGGTCGGGACGAAAGGTGTAGCGGTCCGCGTCCATGTGCACCGCGTCGAGGTCGAGCGCCGCGCAAATGTCCTGGCTCAGAAACGGCAGGTGCAGATCGAACCCCGTGCCGAACACAATGCCGTCGAACTCCCCGGCACTCCCGTCGGAGAAGGTCACGGCAGTGTTCGTGATCGACGCCGGCCACGGCCGCACCGTGATCCGGCCTTCCGCCACCAGCGGTAGGTACTGCTGGCTGAGGGTGACCCCCGCGGCGAAGAGCGACGGATCGGGCGCGGGCGCGCCGTACTGCTCCGGGCTTCCACCGGCCTCGACAACGATCTCTTTCAGCTGCCGGTCGATCTCCGCGGCGGGCAGGTGCTCGTTCGCGATGGCTCCGTATCGCGTGAATATCCGGTGGTCGGAGGGGACACCCGCGGCGAACTTCGGCAGCACGTACCGCTGCCGCCGCTGGGTGACCACGACGTGGGTCGCGCCGAGCTGGGCGAGTTCGGCGGCGATCTCCAGGGCGCTGATCGCGCCGCCCGCGACGAGCACACGCCTGCCCAAGTAGGGTGCGGGGTCCCGGTACTGGCATGTGGAGATCACGCCAGCCGAACCGGCGAACGTGTCGAGCCCCGGAACGGGCGGGATGGCGGGGGACTGGAACCTGCCGGTTGCCACCACGACCCTGTCGTAGCGCTCGGTCATGCCTGAGTGACGCACCTGCCATCCGGCGTCGGATCTGCTGAGGAGCTCGACCCGTGTGCCGAACCGGATGCGCGACATGAGCCCGAACGTCTCGGCATAGCGACCCAGGTAGGCGAGGATGTCGCGGCCTGACGGGTACACGTTGCCGGTCTCGTGCTCGAGGTCGCTGAAAGCGGTCAGGACGCGACTGGTGTTGGTGTGCATGGTCGGCCAGACACCACTGAGGCCAGGAAGCCCGGTCCACTGGCCGCCCAGCACCGGAGCCTGATCGAAGATCGTCGGCTCGAATCCCTGCGACAGCAGCCAGCGCGCCGCGGCCAGCCCGCCCGGTCCGGCACCGATCACGGCGACGCTTCCCGCCATCGGGGAACTGTCGCATGACGTCGAGGAGGCTGCGGCTTGTTTGTCGACAGCCGCGTCATCAAATGATCACGTCCTCCGGAGATGCGGGCTTAGGGTCCAAGATGTCCCGAGCGCAAGGAGGCGCCAATGGCCAGGTTGAGGTTCGGATACTTCATCGCACCGTTTCACCGCGCGGGTACGAACCCGACGTTGGCGCTGCAGCGCGACCTCGAATTCGCCGAGCATCTCGACGCACTGGGATTCGACGAGGTGTGGTATGGCGAGCACCATTCGGCGGGCAGCGAGATCATCAGCTCACCCGAGATCTTCATCGCCGCGGCCGCCGAACGGGCGAAGAGAATCCGCTTCGGCACTGGCGTTATCTCGCTTGCGTACCACAACCCGCTCTGGGTAGCCGATCGATTGATGCTGCTCGATCATCTCACCCATGGCCGCATCATCGGCGGGATGGGGCCGGGCTCGCTGCCCAGTGATTCGGCGATGATCGGCTTGACGCCCACCGATACTCGCGAGCTCCTGGAGACCCACCTCGATATCGTCGTTCGCCTACTGGCAGGGGAGACCGTGACGGCGAAAACCCCCACGCACGAATTGATCGACGCGCGACTGCAACTCGCGCCGTACTCCAGCGGAGGCATTCCGCTGGCCGTGGCCGCGGTCGCATCACCTACGGGCGCCCGGCTGGCGGGCAAGCACGGCATCGGCCTGCTCTCGATCGGAGCGACCCTGGTCGTCGAAGGCTTCGACGCGCTCGCCTATCACTGGGGCATTGTCGAAGAGCGCGCGGCCGCGTTCGGGACGCAGGTCGACCGCAGCAACTGGACCCTGGTCGGGCCGATGCACATCGCCGAGACCGAGGAACAGGCGCGCGCCGACGTGAAATTCGGGATCGAGCCCTGGTTCCGGTACTTTCAGAAGGTCGCCGCGTTCCCACAGATGACTATCCCGGGCGATCAGATCGACGAGATGATCAACATCATCAACGATGCGGGCGCCGGCGTCGTCGGCACGCCCGAACAGGCGCGCGCCCAGGTGCAGCGACTGTGGGATCAGTCCGGCGGTTTCGGCTGCATGCTGCAGATGGGCCATGAATGGGCGAATCCGGCCGCGACCAAGCGATCCGCGGAACTGTTCGCCGCCGAGGTGATACCTCACTTCCAGGGACAGGCACAGCCGATGCTCGACGCCGCGACGCGGGCCAGCGAGGTTCGGGACGACCTCGCCCAAACGCAGCTGCAGGCGATCGACCACATGACGAAGAAGTACCAGGACGAAGTCGACTCGAAGTGATGGTCGCGCCGTCGGCGGTCTAGCTATCGCTGCGCGCAGTCATCAAACGTTGACGCTCGCAGATTGATCACTTCATCCGGGGTCAATTCCGGCTAGCCGGAATCTCGGAACTCCGGTCTGCAGGCCGACGAATGGCAGCTAGCGGTGATGACGCGAGTTGTGCCGTAGGACAGATTCTTCGGCAAGGCAGGCACTCGCCCGCTGTTCCGCCAATGTACACCTCGAGGCAAGAGATTGGTGAATCCGATGACTGATCAGAAGACCGTTCACGACGTGACGTACGATCTGCTCCGAAAGCTTGGACTGACAACAGTTTTCGGAAACCCAGGGTCCACCGAGCAGACGTTCCTGCAGGACTTCCCCGGTGATTTCACCTATGTGCTGGCGTTGCAGGAGGCGTCGGCCTTGGCGATGGCCGACGGCTTCGCGCAGTCGACCGGTAAGCCTACATTGGTCAACCTGCACACCGCCGCCGGCACAGGCAACGCCATGGGCAGCCTGGTGGCGGCCTACCGCGCCAACACCCCGCTGATCGTCACTGCGGGCCAACAAACCCGCGAAATGTCGTTGTGCGACCCCTATTTGAATAACAGGGATGCGACCGAGATGCCCAAACCGTGGGTCAAGTGGTCGTACGAGCCCGCGCGGGCCGAAGACGTGCCCGCCGCCTTCATGCAGGCCTACGCGGTTGCCATGCAGGAGCCCAAGGGTCCGGTGTTCCTGTCGATACCTCTCGACGATTGGCAGAAGCCCGCTCTCGGCCCGGCAGTGGTGAGAACAGTGAGCCAGCACACCGCACCTGACGTCGACCGGCTCCGCGAGTTCGCCGGCCGGATCAACCGTGCCCAACGACCGCTGCTGGTGTTGGGCCCCGAGGTTGACCGGGCCGGTGGGTGGGATGCCGGCATCGCATTCGCCGAGAAGCTCAGTGCACCCGTCCACGGCAGTGCACTGACCGACCGGGTCTCGTTCCCCGAGAACCACCCGCTGTACGCGGGTCCGATGCCGATGACGATCGCCGAAGTCAACCAGGTGCTAGATGGTCACGACCTTGTCATCGTGATCGGTGCGCAGGTCTTCCGCTACTACCCCTACGTGGCGGGCGATTACCTGCCGAACGGCACCGAGCTGATTCA
>DASQCE010000173.1:0-3842 GCA_035634855.1 Mycobacterium sp. | reverse complement strand
GCCGAGGGGAATTCGATCGCCCTGTGAGCGAGAAGACTGCGGGATGACGGGCCGGGTGTGCAGGGTCAGTGAGTGACTCGTCGGAACAAGCTCAGCAGAATGGTGAGCCGGCGAGCAGGATTGCGTCCGCGCTGCTACGTCTTCCATATCTTCGGGTGCATTCCCGGATAGATCGATTCCGTGTTCACATGCGCGATAGCGCGAGCGAGCAGGCATAGATTCGGGATAACAACATAGGTCGGTGACCGGCTTGCCGACAGCGCAGGCAGCGCGGTGCTGCCGACATGCTCGACTGTGGTCCAGAATGACTCAGGCGCTCAACGCATGGGGAGCCCACCCACAACACGCCTGGAAACATCGGAGTCTCCAGCTGAATAACCATTTTCGTGCACACGCATGTGATGTCGGCCGGGCGGGTGGCTAGACAGGGGTGGTAGGCCCAGAACAGTTCCCGTGTTCACAGTGATTCGCTCGTCGGAGTAGGAGCCCGACTATGCCCCTGCGGGTTCGCTGCGAGTACGCCGCAGTTTTTCCTCGCAGCCTCCCTGGCAGCTCATGCCCACCACCTCGGGAGTTCCCCGCCCGGACATCCGGACAGGTGCGCGCCGCCCCCCGCCCATATCCACCAGATTTGAGCTGGTGCCATCAAGGGGGTGTCACACGCCGGTTCCTCGCGTACTCCTCTCCGTCTGGCTCGCCAAACCCGAACCACCTGGCAGTACTGGCCCGTCCCGGCTTTGTCAGGGCTGCTCCCGCCACTCCCGGCACCACCCGGATCAGGCTTGCCTCGGCTCCACCGTCCTGCTGCGACAGGATCAGCGACGTAGGTCTCTCACCTCCGTTCGAATCACTGCGCTTCACGGCGCACCCATGACCTCAGGCATACCTGCGCCAGCTGGCTAATCCAAGCCGGTATCCCCTGCCCGTAGTCCAGGACCACTTCGGCCACGAGAGCATTACAACGACAGTGTGGATCTACGGGCCTCGACCGGCGGTCGATGCAGGCTGCCGCGGATGCCATTGGTGCCGCTCTAAGCGGGTAGCTAGTTCTAGTTCGTTTGTATTGGGTTCTGCCGCAGGATATTACGCGCTATCGCGCGCGGCCAGGCCACCAGGTCCGGCGCCGATCACGTACGCTCCCCGTCATCTCCGGAACTGCCGCATGGCTTCGGGGCGCGCGCGGCGGGTTTGGCTACCAGTGCGGTCTGATCCGTCAATTCCGTTGTCATGTCCTCTATCCGATGAGCAGGCGTGTGCAGCACTTCGATAACGACTTCGCGAGCGGGCAGGTGGCACCGGAGATGTGACTCTCGGGCCAGACAGCGGCGATACTGCACGGCGCGGACTGCATGCGCGACGGGGCGGCAACCGATGCAGGTACTAGCGCGGTGATCAGCATCGCCAATCCGATTGCGATGCTGAGGCAACTCGAAACTAGCAGCAACACAATAGTGCGCATCCTTGTCGCCGTTCGCGGCATGCTGGGGTCGTTGATCTCTTCCATGGGTGAACCTCCGGCTTGGGGCCGGGGCACCACCGCCGTCGGCCATTACCAGCTAAGACAACGCAGGCCGCGAGTTCGTGACGTGATTTAGGACACATCTCCCGACGTGGGCAGCAGCAGCGAAATGGCGTGCAGCTTAGCGGGACTCATCACCCACATCAGTTGGTCGATCCCCTGGTCCGAGGCGCTGATCGCGAGAAAAGCAACGACACCCGCGTCACGCGAGACCAACACCGATGGCCGCCCGTTGGCCTCGATCCAGGTCAGTTTGGTGTCCTGCCACCATCGGGGCGCGACTGCCTTGAGGAAGTGTGCGACCACCGACCTGCCGACGACGGGGATACGAGATGCGCCGCGCATGCCGTTGCCGTCGGTGTAGCTGACCACATCGTCGGCGAACAGTTTCTCGAGCGCTTCGACATCGCCCTCCTGGGCTGCCCCGACCAATGCCTCGAACAGCCGCTTCTGCTCGGCTGAACCCGTCTGCTCCCGGCGACCTGTCGAGATGTGCTTGCGCGCGCGGCTGACGAGCTGCCGCGCGTTCTCCTCCTTGACTTGGACGACGTCGGCGATCCTCGCGTACGGATAGTCGAAGGCCTCGCGCAGAACGTAGGCGGCGCGTTCGGTGGGCGGCAGTTTCTCCAGCAGCATCACGGTCGCCAGCTCTAAGGCCTCGCCTCGCTCGGCACCCAGATGGGGATCGGCGCTGGTGTCCACGGGCTCGGGAAGCCACGGACCGATGTACGTCTCGCGTCGCGCGCGCGCGGATTGCAGGGCATTGAGGCAGAGGCGGGTGGTGGTCGTCGCCAAGAATGCGGCCGGATCGACCACCGCGCTGCGATCGGCCATCTGCCACCGCAGCCAGGCCTCCTGAACGATGTCTTCGGCCTCCGCGCTACTGCCGAGCATGCGATACGCGATGCCGAACAACCGGCCTCGTACCGCGACGAACTCCGCCGTCGCTTGCTCGAGGTCAGCCGCCGCGGCGTCGCCCGCAACCACCCAGCAATCCAAACACAAACGGCGTGCGACGTCCCGACGTCCTAGGGTCCTAGTGATCCCGTGCGCGAGAAGGCGCTAAATGGCCAGGTTGAAATTCGGATATTTCATCGCCCCGTTTCACCGCGCCGGTACCGGCACTGTCAAGTCGGTGAGTTTGCCTGGTCGCTGCCAAGATCGGCGGTCGTGACCGCTGCATCGTCGTCGTACAAGGGACACCGGTACCCGCCGGAGATCATCGCCCACTGCGTGTGGCTGTATCACCGGTTTCCGCTGGGCACGGTCAAGCTAATTGGTGGACTTATCGTCCGCGCGTTGTGCGTCGGTTCTGGTGGAAAGCCCTGTCCCAGTTCACGTTCAGGCGGCGGTCGTGGTAACCCCGGTGATCTCGTTCCAGACGGTGAAGCGGTCGGCCATCTCGTGGCGCCATCCGTTGGCCGACAGCAGATGCCGCCGCGGACGGAAATGTGGCGAGATGCGGCTGAACGCGGACCTCGGCGACCATACGCACGGCCCGCTCACGCAGCTCCGGCGGATACCGCCTCGACGAACCACCTGCCATGACTCCAACCCTCCCAAGAAGTGGAGTCTCCGGACATCCCGGGGTGGTTCAATCTGAAAAGTGGACACGAAAGTGAGACGAATCCCGCTGGACATCGCGTGAGACAGGGCGCGTTAGTGCAGTTCAGTGCATCACTCATGGACATTGAGTTTGAGAAGCCACACCTCGCGTCAGTTCTCAAACATCGTGTCCAATTCTCATTCCAGATGTCCACCCGATGTCCGATTGGACACGAAAGTGAGAATCTGGGTACTTCGGCGCTGATGTGGAGATTGGGGCACGGTGCTCCGTATCGCGGCATCATCGTTTCGAGCAGGCTAGGCCCGATGATGATGGACCTGACAAAGTGCTAACGCCGCCCTCGTGGCCGTCGATAACAGGGGCATGACTCCGTTCCGTACTGCCAGCGCGCTCGCCGTCGCGCTGGCAGCGCCCTGGTTGTGGGTGGCAACGGCCCACGCCGAGGGCTTCGCGCAACTCGGTCAAGTTCCGGTTGTGGCGTCCCCGACGTGTGCCGGTAGCGTCAGCGCCGAGGCCGAGGTGACGCCGGTGCAGGTCGACGATCGTGTCGAGGACGGTGTCCGCGTTGCGATTCACTACGACGCCGGCATCTACGACGGTTCCTGTGCGCTCACCGTGACCGCCGCCTGGGCGAATCTCGACACCGGCGCTTCAGGAAGCAGTGACATCACCGCGGTATCGACGATTGACGGGCACTACGGTTTCATCGGCTACGCCAACACCACGTTCGAGACGGGTAGCGGCACGGTGGTCGTC
>DASQCE010000172.1:0-8849 GCA_035634855.1 Mycobacterium sp. | reverse complement strand
TTCTCATCTGAAATGTCCAATTGGCCAAGCGCTGGCCATGTCACTTGAGAAATGGACATCCAATTTGAGAACCTGATATGGGGGCGAATCTGTCAAGTGGGTAGGTGAAAGCCGCCCCGACGACAGTCGGCCGGGGCGGCTTTCGGTTGGCTGCCCGGTTGGCGGTGCTGACGGTCGTTGCTCACGACGATGTGTCAGGCTGAAATGCGCGGGTTGGATACCGCAGGACGATGTTTCGGATGTGAACGTTA
The DNA here is from genome assembly GCA_035634855.1 of Mycobacterium sp. Classification (GTDB taxonomy): domain Bacteria; phylum Actinomycetota; class Actinomycetes; order Mycobacteriales; family Mycobacteriaceae; genus Mycobacterium. The sequence continues at coordinate 8,598 of DASQCE010000172.1, read as the reverse complement.
CTGCTGTCTACAAACGAGCGTCACTCACGACTTTGGTCGAATCGTGTTGTGGCTCCTAGGTTCTCCGCAGGTTGGTTCACTCACCGCGTCAACCCCGCATCACCGGGCCAGCCAAGTCTTCATGGCTGTCGGTTTACATGGTGACCAGCGACCAGCACCAGCCCGACAACTCGCGCGCGACCGCAACGTTGGCCACCAGGGGGTGCGTTTCGTCAAGTGATCTGGCCCCAGCGGTCGGCACGGATTTTGGCCCCACCCTTGTCAGCTGGCTTGTTTGCGTCGGGTGGTGGTTTTGCTGGTGCGTAGGCGGTAGGACTGGGTGCCGGTTTCGATGATGTGGGCGTTGAAGGTGACGCGGTCGACGATGGCCGCTACGAGGCGTGGGTCGGGGAACACGGTGCCCCATTCGCTGAAGGGCAGGTTGGTGGCGATCGCGACAGAGGCTCGTTCCTCGCGTTCGGTGATGATCTGGAAGAGCAATTCTGCTCCGCGAGGGTCGATTTGGACGTATCCCAGCTCGTCGAGGCAGAGCAGATCCAAGCGTCCGTAGCGGGCCACGACGCGGGACAGGACCCTTGCGTCGGCGGCTTCGACGAGCTCGTTGACCAGTTGTGCGGTGGTGATGTAGCGGACCCGGCGGCCCTGTTCGCAGGCAGCCAACCCGAGCCCTATGAGCAGGTGGGACTTTCCAGTGCCGGAGTCACCGAGCAGCACCACGGGCTCGCCGGCGTCCATGTAGTGCCCGCCGGCCAGTTGACCGAGGATGGCGGGCGCGATTCCGGGGACGGCGTCGATGTTGAAGTCCGCCAGGCGTTTTAGCCTCGGGAACTTGGCGTCGTTGATGCGCCGGGTGCGGCGTCGTTCGGTGCGGTCGTCGACCTCGGCGGCTAGGACTTCGGCGAGGTAGCGCAGGTGGGTTTGGCGTTCCCGGTCGGCGATCTGGGCGAGGCGGACCGCTTCGGTGCGCACAGTGGGCAGATGCAGCTCGCGTGCCGCGGCGCCGATGGAGGCTTGCGCGGCGGCATCGGCGGTCGTCGGCTTGGGGGTGGTGCTCATGATGGGCTCCCGGTGAGTAGGTCGTCGTAATCGGTCAGAGTTGGTGGCGGTCGGTCGTAGCGGGCCAGCGCGCCGATCGTGGCCACGGGTGCGGGCGCACTGGTGTGGCGGCGGGCGTCGATGAGTACCGTCTCGGGATCCAGGCACCCCGAGGTGACGGCCCGGTCCATCGCGGCTGTCAGCGCGGCGGTGGGCATGCTGCGGTGAGCCAGCAGGATCGCGATCAGGGCGCGGGTTCCGGCGGCGTCGCCGCGGGCGCGGCGGGCGGCGTCCCAGTAGGACTGGTGAGAGGTGGTGAACACACCGCAGGTTTTCGCTTGTGCCAGGGCGGTCGCTCCGGGCAGCGCACCGGGCTTGGTCTTGAGGACCTCGAGGTAGTGATCGAGAGCCAGGACCTCGACGTAACGTCCGACTGCACGTTCGTGGCGAGCGACAAGCGTTGGCCCGTCATGGATTTCGACGGTCCATGCGGCCAAACGGACGGGTAGGCGTCGCCCGGCGTAGCGGACGGGCACGGAGTAGAAGCATTGTCGCACCGACACCCTGGCCCGGTTGTCCACCCGCGCGTGCAGCAGCCGCGCACAGTCGAACGGCTCGCCCGGCAACCCCATCAGCGCGCTCGCCTCGGTGGCGAACGCGGCGCCGATGGTGATCGGTCGGCCGGTGATCACCCGATCGTCGTCGAGGCGGTCACCGGTGGCGATCAGCTCGTTGAGCGCACCCAGCGAGGCGACCGTGGGGACCGGGACGAGGTGGCGCCGCCGGAAGCGGCCGATCTCACCCTCCACACCGCCCTTCTCGTGGGCACCCTCGATGCCCGGACGGCAGAAGAACGAGTCGAACCCGTAATGGCTGCGCAGCGCGGTGAACCGTTCGGACTCCGTGCGATCGCGGCCCTTGAGCACCCGCACGACAGCGGGTTTGAGGTTGTCGTACCGGATCCGGCCAGGCACGCCTCCGAAGTACTCGAAGGCCAGCACATGGCCCTCCAGGAAGGCTTCCTGAGCCTGGGTGCCGAACGCGATGTGAAAGGCTTTGCCCGAGTGAGACAGTCGCATCACGAACATCCAGCACTTCACGACCACGCCGGCGATCGTCGAGTAGAACTCGCCGAAGTCGACCTCGGCCTCGGCGCCGGCCAGATGCGTCTGCGGGACCGACACCTCGCGGGTCAGCAGCCCGAGTTCGAACCGGCGGCGGGCCACGTAACGCGACACCGTCACCTCCGAGAGCGTCGCCTGATGTTCGGCGACCAGACGCTGCCAGACCCGCCGGGCGGTATGCCGCTGCTTGCGCGGTGCATCCTTGTCTGCGATGAGCCAGGCGTCGATCACCGTGACCCACGGATCGATCGCCGGCCGGGGCCGCACCGGATACACCCGCCGAGGCGGCGGGACCGCGGCCGCCAGCGCTTGCCGAACCGTCCGACGGTGCACGCCATGACGATCGGCGAGCTCGCGGATCGACAGGTCATCGAGCCGGCGGTCTCTCCTGATCTTCTCGAACAGTTCCACGCGTGACCGCATCCTGACTGACCTCCCTGACGGCGACCGACAGGGACGACGGGCGACAGGAACGATCTGAACGGGGGTGGGGCCAACATTGGTGACGACACACCGCGCCCACCCGGCCGGGAATGATCACCACCCCGACGGGGCCAGAATTCGTGACGAACAACGGGCCAAAGTGGGGCCAGGTCAGGTGACCACACTCAGCCTGTGCAACGGGTGTGTCAGCCGCCGACGCCATCGCCCTGGCAGCGAGGTATCCGGGTGCGCGGGGCATCCGACGCGCCCGGGTTGCGCTCGCGCTGATGGACGGCGGAGCGCAGTCGCCGAAGGAAACGTGGCTGCGGCTCGTCCTAATCGATGGCGGGTTGCCAAGGCCGCGAACACAGATCAGGGTCAGTGACGGCGTCGACGAGGCGTTCATCGATATGGGCTACGACGAACCGATGGTCGGCCTGGACTACGACGGCGCACACCACAGCAAGGACCGCGGCCAATACGTCCACGACATCGGTCGTTCGGAGTTTGTCGAGCGGCAAGGCTGGGTCGACATTCGTGTTGTCGCCGAACACGGTCGGCGGTTCATCATGCACCGAGCGCGAGAGGCGTTCGCCCGTCGGGGCTGGGTGCCACCGAAATCTGCATGAGGGTCGTGAATCGGCGCGTAGCACAACCCTGGTGCAGAAGTCGGCGACTAGGGCCGCTGCTTCCTGAACAAACTCGTGCTCCGCCGACGGTTCGGGCGCACAATTGGGGTGTACATCCGAAACCTGGGGAGCCTCGATGAGCGCGCAACGGTACGACTTCTTCGGTGAAATCCTCCAGAGATACTTCCGGCCCGCGATCGGCTCATATCCGCAAATGGGTGGAGCACTCGTCGACAGGTTGCTTACGCTCACCGACGAGGTCCCGGATCGATTGGCTCAGATCCGGCGCGCCGCGATGGCATGGGGTGAAGCCGAAACCCAGAACACCAGGATCACCTCGGAACTCTTCGTGATCACCCAGCATGGACTGATGTATGCCGCCGGGTTGAACGAGTCGCGCCGGGCGCTGTACTACCTGGCCACGCCGCCAGGGTTATTCGATCCGTTTGTCGATCAGATCGACACCGCCGAACTGCGTGAGGGCGAGGTTGCCGTGGTGGACAGCGGGTTCCGCCGTGATCTCGGCTCGGCTCATCCGATGGACGCCGCGTTGCGCCGGATCCTCGACGAGCACCTGGCGCTGCGGGTGGATCTGCCCGTGTAGTTATTTCTTCGCCGCGGCCCTCTTCGCAGGTGCCTTCTTCGCGGCTTTCTTGGCGGGTGCCTTCTTGGCCGGCTTGTCGCCGTCGGAACCGCCGCCCGCACGTCGCGCCTTCACGCTGGCCTCCAGCTTGGCAAGCAGGTCGGACACGTCCTCGGTCTCGTCGAGCTCCTTTGGCTGCTCCTCTGTGGTAAATGCTTCGCCGCCTTCGAGTTTCGCCTGGACCAGCTCGTGCAGCTGCTCCTGGTAATCGTCGTGGTAGCGGTCCGGGTTGAAGTCGTCGGTCATCGACTCCACCACCTGTTCCGCCATCTTCAGCTCGGCGGGTTTGACCTCAACCTTCTTGTCCAGCACCGGGAAATCGGGATCACGAATCTCGTCGGGCCACAACAACGTCTGGATCACCATCACGTCGCGCTTGCTGAAATCCTGCACCCGCAGCGCCGCAAGCCGCGTCTTGTTCCGCAAGGCGAAGTGCACGATGGCAACCCGGTCGGTCTCCATCAACGTCTTCGCCAACAGCACGTAGGACTTCGACGACTTCCCGTCTGGCTCCAGAAAGTAGCTGCGGTCGTACATCATCGGATCGATGTCGCTGGCCGGAACGAACTCCAACACCTCGATCTCGCGGCTGCGTTCCTCGGGCAGTGTGGCGATGTCCTCGTCGGTGATCACGACCGTCTGACCGTCGTCGGATTCGTAGGCCTTCGCGATGTCGCGGTACTCGACGACCTCGCCGCACACCTCGCACACGCGCTTGTAGCGAATGCGTCCGTTGTCCTTCGCGTGGACCTGGTGGAACTTGATGTCGTGGTCTTCTGTCGCGCTGTAGACCTTGACCGGGACGTTCACCAGGCCGAAGGCGATCGAACCCTTCCATATGGAACGCATAAGGCCAGGCTAGCCGGGTTGGGGCAACAGCGGGCCCGACCCGGCCGCTGCAGCGTCCCGGGTCGCCCGATCGGGCAGGTCGGCACCCGCACGCGCCACCGTCAACGCCGAGGACAACGCCGCCGTCTGCACCACCGCGGTCAGCGCGTCGACGCCGATCCGCGCCAGTTGGGGGCGACGCTCGGCGCCGAGCACACCCAGCGACCACAGCGCGTCGATTAGACCCGTCATGAACGCGTCGCCCGCCCCCACGGTGTCCACGACGTTGACCCGAAACGCCGGCACCCGCACCGTCCCGGCCGCGCACATCGCGAACGCTCCTTGGTCGCCCATCGTCACCGCGACGACCGACGGGCCCAGGCCCAGCCATGTCCGGGCGATCTGCTCGGGGGAGCGGTTCGGGTCGATCCAGCGCATGTCCTCGTCGCTGGCCTTGATCACGTCGCAGCGTTCGATCCAGCGGTCGATGCGGCCGCGCACAATGTCGTCGTCCTCTATCAGCGCCGGGCGCACGTTCGGGTCGAACGTGACGGTTGCCGAGGGGTGATACGCGTCGAGCAGGGCGGCGACGGCCCGGCAACCCGGTTCCAGCACCGTCGCGATCGACCCCGTGTGCGCGACGACCGGCGGCGCCACCTCCGGTGTCCCGGTCAGCTGCCAGTCGATGTCGAACACATACTGAGCCGAGCCGTTGGCATCCAGCGTGGCCAGTGCCGTGGGTGTGCGCTGGGCACTCGTGCTGCCGGAAACCAATTGCACGCCAGATTGTTTGACGTAGTCGACGATGCGGTGGCCACGTTGATCGTTGCCGATGTGGGTGAGAAAGTCGACGCCACGACCCAGCCGCGCAAGTCCGACCGCGACATTCAAGGGGCTACCGCCGACATGCTCGCCGGTGATCTTTCCTTCCCGTTCGACGATGTCGATCAGCGCCTCGCCGATCACTAGCGCCCGCTGTGGTGTGCCGGGTGCGGTCATGACGTCACTTCCTCTTGTGCAAGCGCAAGGACAGCCTCCAATGTCGCGCGGGCTCCCTCGCGGTGCAGAGAGTCCAACGCCCACAGGTACGCCTCGACGAACCGCGGCTGCGATGCGAGATCGCCGAACACCTCGGTGTTTGCGATGAATGCGGTCGGGTTCTCATGCTGGGAGCGGGCCAGCGGCACCAGCGTGTCGGCGAGCTGGTCCTGGACGTCGATAGGGTCGCCTTGCTCGTCGACGCCTTCGTCATACCTCGCCCAGCTGGCCACGGTGGCCGCCGACAGCCGGACCGGACCACCCGCGGCGAGGTTCGCCCGGATGACCGGCAGCAGCCATTTCGGAATGCGGTCCGATGAGCCGAAGCACAGCCGCACGATGGTGTCCTTGACACCAGGGTTGGCGAACCGCTCGATCAGCGTGCGCTTGTAGTCGGGAAGGTCGATGCCCGGCACGGGCTTGAGTGTCGGCGTGGCCTCGGAATCCATGTACCGCAGTAGGAATTCGGCGAACAGCGGATCTCCCGCCGCGTCGTGCACCAACCGGTAGCCGGCCAGGTAGGCGAAGTAGCACAGGCACTGGTGGCTGGCGTTGAGCAGCCGCAGCTTCATCAACTCATACGGCACGACGTCGTCGACCAGCAGTACGCCGGATTCCTCGAACGGCGGACGGCCGTCGGAGAAGTCGTCCTCGAGCACCCACGACGTGAACGGCTCGGCAGCCACCGGCCACTGGTCCTCCACACCGAATTCGCTTTCCAGCACGGCGATGACGTCGGGCGTGGTGACCGGAGTGATCCGGTCCACCATCGAATTCGGGAAGCGGGTGTGCGTGCTCATCCATTCGCCCAGGCCCGGGTGTACGCGTTCGGCGTAGGTCGTGAACGCCTGCCGCGCGACGTCGCCGTTGCCCTCGATGTTGTCGCACGACACGATCGTCGGCGACGCGACACCGCGGTCACGCCGTCGCGCCAATGCATCGGCGACCAGACCGAAGACGTTGACGCCGTCGCCACCGCCGGCTGAGCCGGCAATCCCACCAAGGTTGTCGATGTTGTAGCCGCCTTCAGTGATGGTCAGCGAGATGATCCGGGTACTCGGCGCGGCGAGCAGTTCGACCACCGCCTCCGGGTCATCAGGGGCGTAGCGATAGTCGACGATCGACCCAATTACCCGCGCGTCGTGGCTGCCGTCCGGGTTCTCCAGCAGCAGCGTGTACAGACTGTCCTGGGCGGCCATCACCTCGGCCATCTTGCGATCTGCGGGCAGCACGCCGACGCCGCAGATGCCCCACTCCTTGGCCAGCCCCATCTCCAGCAGGCAGTCGACGTACATCGCCTGGTGCGCACGGTGGAAACCACCGACCCCGAAATGCACAATGCCGATACCGATCTCGTCGCGGTTGTAGCTCGGCTTGTCGATCGGAATCTCCGCCAGTGTCGACTTGTTCAGCTTCATGAGACCGCCACCACGGACTTGACGCTACCCGGCGTGCGGTCAGAGTCGAGCGCCTCGGCGGCCTTCTCCAACGGGAAGTGCGCGGTCACCATCGCGTCGAGGTCAACCCGCCCGGACTCGACCAGCGCGATCGCCGTCGGCCACGTGTTGGCGTACCGGAACACCCCGGTGAGTACCAGCTCCCGGTTCTGGATCAGCTGCGTCGGCAACTCCATCGATTCGGCGCCCGAGCCGACGAGCACCGCGGTGCCTGCCGGGTGCAGCGCGCGAATGCCGTCGACGACGGCGGGTGGTGCGCCGGAGGCGTCGATGAACGCGTCGACGCCCAACTCGCCGATCGGCTGGACGGTCGGGTCGAGCACCGCCGTCGCACCGAACGTCAGAGCCTGCTTTCGGCGGGACTCGTCGGGATCGCTGACCACGATGTCGGTCGCGCCATAGGCCCGCGCGAGCTGAGCGAGCACGATCCCGATCGGCCCCGCTCCGGTGATCAGCACGCGCGAACCGCCGTCGAGGCCTGCCTTGCGGACCGCGGCGATGCCCACGGACAGCGGCTCACATAAGGCCGCGGCATCGTCGGATACCGAGTCGGGCACCCGATGGGCGTACCCCGCACCGATGGTGACGTAATCGCACAGCGCGCCATCCACCGGAGGGGTGGCGTAGAACCGCATGTGCGGGCAGAGGTTGTAGTGGCCCCTCCTGGTCTCCTCGCTGGTGGGGTCCGGCCGCTGCGGTTCGATCGACACCCGCTCTCCGATGCGCGACGGATCCACCCCCTCGCCGACACCGACGATGGTCCCCCCAGCCTCGTGGCCCAGCACCAACGGCTGTTCGACGACGAAGCTGCCCACCCGGCCGTGCCGGTAGTAGTGCGTGTCCGACCCACAGACTCCGACGGACGACACCCGTATCAATACGTCGCCTGGCCCCGGCGTGGGTATCGGCCGCTCTTCCATCTCGATTCGACCTGGCTCGATGAGTACGGCGGCTCGCATCGGGGTATCTGGCGAAAGTGTTGTGTGCGTCACAATCTCCATGCTAACGTGATGAGCATCTACACGCACCTATGAGCAAATGCTCACAGGTCAGGCAGGGGAAAAGGGGAGGGACTGGTGGCCATATCGACGTCGAACGGCGAGGTCGCCGGGACGATCGGAGGCCAGGCCGTGTCCATGCAGCGGGACCGTGCATCCACACCCGAAGACCTGCGGCTCGCGTTGCGAGCGGCGACGCTCTACTACCTCGACGGCCTCACCCAGGCCGAGATCGCGTCCCGGCTCGGGGTCTCCCGCCCGACAGCCGGGCGGCTGGTCGCCCGGGCCAAAGCCAGGGGACTGGTCCGCATCGACGTCGTCGTCCCACCCGACATGCGTGACGACCTGCACGCCGACGAGGAGCGCGAGCTCGAGCAGCGCTACGGCCTGACCGAAGCCGTGGTCGCGGGCCACGGCATCGAC
>DASQCE010000171.1:0-5570 GCA_035634855.1 Mycobacterium sp. | reverse complement strand
CATCGCGTTCCCGCTCGCCGATCTGGCCACCGCGATCGACGCGGCGCGCTTGCTCACCTGGCGGGCCTCCTGGATGGCCGCATCCGGCGTGGCGTTCGAGCGCGGCGAGGGCTCGATGGCGAAGCTGGCAGCCAGCGAAGTTGCCGTCCGAACCACCGAGCGCGCTATCCAGACGATGGGCGGCTGGGGCTACATCAAGGACCATCCGGTTGAGAAGTGGTACCGAGATGCGAAGTTGTACACGATCTTTGAGGGCACCAGCGAGATTCAGCGGGTCGTCATCTCCAACGCCCTCGGCGCTGCCGACGGCAAGCCGCCCCTGCACGTCCACCTCGAGCCGACCGGCGGCCCGCTGAACCGATGGTTCGGCCGAGGCACTCCGCTGCGCAGCAGGGCGGCCGATGCTGCGCTTTCCGCCAAGGATTCCGTCCCCGGCCCGATAATGCGCTTGGCAATGAACGTGCTGCGTCCACCCCGCAAGTGAAAGGGGCCCGCGATGGGCGTCAGAATGATGGATCTGCTCAGCGGCCATCTCGACACCCTGCGATATGAGCCCACCGCGAAGCGGGTGCGAGTGGCGATGGGCGGCGAGCCGGTCGCCGACACCTGCGAGGCCCGGCTTGTCTGGGAGCCTCGCCGCGTCGTTCCGACCTATGCGGTGCCGATCAGCGCGCTGACGGCGCAGTTGGTGCCGGCTGGGGCTGAGTCCGGAGCGGACGAGAACGTCGGAGCCACCCGGCCGGCGACATCAGAACTCGGCGTGCACCTTCCCGCGATCAGTTCGCGGCCCATCCTCGATCCGACGGTGCCCTTCGATGCGCATTCGTGTGCGGGTGCCGCGTTCGATGTCATCGCGGGTGAAGAAACCGGCGCCGCGGCGGCCTTCCGGCCCGACGACACGGACCTCGCCGACTACGTCATCCTGGAGTTCGCCGCGTTCGAATGGCGCGAGGAGGACGAACCGGTGGTCAGCCATCCGCATGACCCGTTCGGTCGCATCGACGTCCTGCGCAGCAGCCGCCACGTCCGCATTGAGCTCGACGGCGAGCGGTTGGCGGACTCCAACCGGCCGATGCTGCTGTTCGAGACGCTGCTGCCGGTCCGGTTCTATCTGCCTCGCGAGGACGTGGCGGTCCGGCTCGAACCCAGCGACACCGCGACGTACTGCGCTTACAAGGGCCGGGCGTCCTACTACTCGGTGCCCGACGGGCCGCGCGACGTGGCGTGGACGTATCACGAGCCGCGCCATGATGCCGAACCCGTACGCGACCGGATCTGCTTCTTCGACGAACGCGTCGACGTGATCGTGGACGGCACGCGCCGCGACCGGCCGGTGACGCCGTGGAGCGACGAATGACCTTCAAGGACCTGCACTACGGCGAGCTGCCACTGCTGCTGCCCAACGCATGGGATGTGCCGTCGGCGCTGGCACTGCTGCAGTGCGGCTTCGCGGCGATCGGCACGACCAGCTTCGGCGTCGCCTCCAGCCTTGGCAGGCCCGACGGCGGCCGATCGACCAAGGAGGCGAATCTCGGCCTGGCCGCCGCCCTGCGACCATTGAACTGCTACATCAGCCTGGACATCGAGGACGGCTATGCCGATGATCCTGACCAGGTGGCCGACTACGTCGCCCGACTTCCCGTCCACGGCATCAACATAGAGGACAGCACCGCCGAGAAGCTGATCGAGCCGCAGCGGCATGCGGCGAAAGTGCAAGCCGTCAAACAACATTCAGCCGATGTGTTCGTCAACGCCCGCGTCGACACCTACTTGCTCGGCCAGGATGCCACGGTTGCCGCGACGCTTGACCGGGCCGTGCGGTACGTCGAGGCAGGCGCCGACGGTATCTTCGTTCCCGGCGCCACCGACCCCGACGTGCTGCGCGAACTCACCGCGGTCATCCCGCTGCCCGTCAATGTTCTTGCCGTTCCGGGACTCTCGTTGCAGGACCTCGCGGCGCTCGGCGTGCGCCGGGTGTCGACAGGGTCGCTGCCGTACCGCGCCGCGATTCACGCCGCCGCGCAGGCCGCGGTCGCCGTCCGCGATGCGACCGAGTTGCCTGCCGCCGACCCCTACCCCGAGATGCAGGCGCGCCTGGTGCGCTACGCGGATCAGAAGTTCAGCGGGTAGCCGCCGCTGACCTTGAGCGTCTCGCCGGTGATGAAGGAGGCCTCGTCGGAGCACAGGAACAACATCGCCGAGACGATGTCCTCCATGGTGCCGAGCCGCCGCACGAGCTGGAGCCGATGGGTGAACTCTTCGATCAACGGCTTCGGCAGATCGGCCAGCGCATTCTCGGTGTTCATCAGGCCTGGCGCGATGGCGTTGACCCGGATGCGATCGGGCGCCAGTTCGGTGGCGAACGCGACGGTCAAGCCCCGCACGGCCAGCTTGGAGACCGCATACGGCGTGGCGCTCATGTAGCCCGCCATCGACGAGATGTTCAGCACCACCCCGCCACCGCGCTCCCGCATGGAGTCGCGGCACGCCAACGTCACGTTGATCACGCCCATCACATTGACGTCGAACAGGTCGCGGATCTCCTTGCGTGACAACACGCCAAACGGCTGGTTGTACTTCGTAAGGTGCAGGCCGGCGTTGTTGATCACGATGTCGACACCACCGAACACCTCGACCGTCGCCGCCACCGCGGCATCCACCCGGCCTTGGTCGGCGACATCACAGTCGACCGCGATCGCCTTGCCTCCGGTTGAAACAAGCTCGGCCGCAGTGCGTTCGGCCATGTCGGTGTCGATGTCGGCGATCACTGCGTTCGCGCCCTCGGCGACCAGCGCCCGCGCGAACGCCCGGCCGAAGCCGATCGCGCCACCGGTGATCATGGCGGTGCGGCCCTCGAATCTCATAGCAGCTCTTCCATCGGTGATGGCGCCGCCCTGGTGTCGGTGGCGGCGCCTGCGGGCAACACCGATGCCACAAGCATGCCCACGGCGTCACGGTACTCCGGGCGCCTCCAGAAGCCCGAGTGTCCGCAGATCGGCGGATACGTGCCGTCTGCGCGCGGCGCCAGGCTCTCCACGTCGAGCAGCCGATAGTCGACCTCTTGCAGCGCTTCCTGCATGCTTCGGTCGCGGTCGTCGTTGACCCACGACCCGATCGGATCCGTGCGCGCCCACAGGTTGATCCAGCGTCGCTGCTGTCGTTGGCGCAATCGCGGCAGCGCACCAGTCCCGAAGTAGGCCGGGAAGTTTCGTGCATAAAGGCGCCGCAGCGGCGACCCGAATGTCATCAGCGCCACCCGATGCGCGGTGGCCTCGTCGTCCTGCAGCAGCGTCGCCGCGGCGATCACCGTGCCTTGACTGTGCGAAACCAGTACCACCCGCGTGTCACCCGCCGCGGTCAACGCACGCAACCGGTCGAGAAGCTCGGGCACCGTGCGCTCGGCGTAACAGGGCGGCGTCAACGGATGGTTGGCCCGCGGCCAGAACGTGATCACATCCCACAGCACCGCTACCGTCCGCCGCAGTTGGCGGTCCCGAAACGCCTGTACCGCCAACAGCACCAGGCCCGTTGCCAGCGAAACCGTGATAAACACACTGGCATTCGTCAGGACGGGGGAGTACCTCGGCAGCGAACCGAAGCCGCCGCTGCCCGACAGGTACCACGCCGCCAACGCGAGCATCACCACCACGGTGAACAGCGCCAATCCCGCCACGATCGGCGCGCCCAGATCGGTCAGCGACGCCCACGCCCGCGACAACGCGACCTGCTTCGCCCTGGCGTTCGTGTCGTCCGTACCCGGGTAGTCGGCCAGCACAGAACGCAGTTCGGCCCCTGCCCGCCTGCGGATGCACGACCACACGCACAACCCGGTGATGACCGCACCGATGATCATCAGAACGACTGCGACTGCAGCCCAGAAGTACGGCGGCGGGACGATCAGGGGCGCATCGGCGTTCAGCGCGGCCACCTTGTCTGCGAAGGTTGCGGTGTCACTGGCGAGTGTCGCTGCCCTGCCGGCGCTTTCGCTGCGCGCCGCCTCCGTGGACAGCACCGCCTTGCCAAGCACCTGCGCAGTCCACAGGCCGACGCCGACGCTGAACCCGCCACCGATGAGCCAGCCGATCAACGCGACAATCGGTGCGGTGAAACCACCGAGCGACGGCCGGTACCCGTCGCCCTGGCCATCTGCCGATGCCATCCGCCGCCCCCGCACCGACAACGCAGTGAAGACAAACAGCCCGAGCAACAAGGCGACCTGTATGACGAGCAGCACGTAGATGGCCCCTCGCAGGCCCGGAAAGTGTGTCGGCGCAGGCGGATATACGACATCCGCGGTCGCCACCCAGACCAACGACGCGACCAGCAGACCCAGCGACACCCACCTCAGTAGCAGCAGTGGGCGCGTCAGCCAATCGGCACCGACGCCGCCGCGCGCGGTCGCCCGATTCCACGCCGTGGTCAGCACCGCGATTGCAAGGACGACGGCGTTGGCCGCCAGCAAGGCGATGCCCATTGCATGTACCGTCGGCGTCGCCGCGTAGCGTGCGGGGACCGCAAGGGTGAGCGCGCTGAGTCCCGCCGTCCACGCCATCACGTGGCAGGCGCGTAGCCGCAGCACCGACGGATCAGTGCACCAGAACGCATCGGATTCCAGCGGGACCTCGTCGGCCATCACCGCGGGGTTCGGCGGCCTGCCGATGACGCGGGTGTCCTCCCGGCCAAGCCGCCACAACACCGCGATCACCACCACCAGTGGCACGGCGCTCAGCGCCACCTGCGCGCCGCGCGGCGCCGACGCCAAGCCCGACAGCGGCCCCAGGGTCGAACCGCAATAGTCCAAACCCATGCATTGCCAGACCATTACGTCCATCACCGCGACGGCGGCAGCGAGCATCAGTGTCAACGTGAACGACAGCGCGATCAGTCGCAGCAGGCCCACCGAGACCGCGGCGGCGAACCGCTGCTTCGTGGCGGGCGGCAGCATCCAGTGCGCGAGGTTGATGAAGATGAACGGCAGAAAAAGCAGCCACACTGCGCGACTCGCCGGCCCGGAGGTCAGGCCGCCCCACGAGTAGGCTTCCAGCACCTTGCGCCATGCGCCGGGCGGTCCACTCGTCGCGTCCTCGATCCACGGCTGCCTCCGATAGAACCCCGCGGACTTGTCACCCGCGACTTCCTCGAGAAACTCGGTGGGACAACTCAGAAGCGCTTCGGGCGGCGTGCCGGACACCCCGTGCACCCGCAACTCCACGACCGTTCCGCCGGCGGCCATGCACCCATCCTGACGCGAGGTTTGGCGATCGCGTAGGTGGGCACGCCAGTAAAGACCACGAATCTCAAGGAGGCCACCATGCGAGCAGTCACGTGGCAGGGACGACGGAAGGTGTCCGTCGACACGGTGCCCGACCCGGCGATCAAGGAACCCAGCGACGCGATCATCCGCGTCACGAGCACAAACACCTGTGGATCGGATCTGCATCTGTACGAGGTGCTCGGCGCGTTCATGAGTCCGGGCGACATCCTCGGCCACGAGGCCATGGGCGTCGTCGAGGAAGTCGGCGGTGAGGTGGACAACCTCAAAGTCGGCGATCGCGTGGTGATCCCGTTCA
>DASQCE010000170.1:0-9948 GCA_035634855.1 Mycobacterium sp. | reverse complement strand
GCGTTGTACGCCTTGCAGAACTCCATGATGTTGACGCCATGCTGGCCGAGCGCCGGACCGACCGGCGGGGCGGGGTTGGCCTGCCCGGCCTGGATCTGCAGCTTGATCAGCCCGGCGACTTTCTTCTTCTTCGGGGCCATGGGTGTTGCTGTTCCTCTCTCGTTTCGAGTGATTTCGGCGCGCTAACGTTCGCTCAGCGACGTTTTCCGCGCCGAAATCGCTTAGATCTTGGCGACCTGGTTGAAGGTCAGTTCGACAGGTGTTTCGCGGCCGAAAATGGACACCAGCACCTTCAGCTTTTGTTGTTCGGCGTTGACCTCGCTGATCGAGGCGGGCAACGTCGCAAACGGCCCGTCCATGACGGTGACGGACTCGCCGACCTCGAAATCAACCTCTATCGGGGCCCGTTCAATTCCACCGGTCTCGGCGGCAGCAGCGGCGGTCGACGCGGCCTTGCCGGGCTTCTTGGCGGCGGCAGGCGGCAGCAGGAACTTCACCACGTCGTCCAGCGACAGCGGCGACGGCCGCGACGTCGCACCGACGAAGCCGGTGACGCCCGGAGTGTTGCGCACCGCGCCCCACGACTCGTCGTTGAGCTCCATGCGCACCAGGATGTAGCCCGGCAGCACCTTGCGGTTGACCTGCTTGCGCTGGCCGTTCTTGATCTCGGTGACCTCTTCGGTGGGCACCTCGACCTGGAAGATGTAGTCGCCGACGTCGAGGTTCTGCACGCGGGTCTCGAGGTTGGCCTTCACCTTGTTCTCGTAGCCGGCGTAGGAGTGGATGACATACCAATCGCCTGGCTTGAGGCGCAGCTCTTTCTTGAGCGCGACGGCCGGATCCTCTTCCTCGCTTTCCGGAGCCGCCTCGGCGGCGACATCAGACTCCGCAGCCGCGGGCGCGACCTCGGCAGGCGCCGCGTCGGCGTCCTCGCCCACCGGGTCGACGTTGGTCTCGTCGGCCGACGAGGTAACAGCCTCAGCGTCGGAATCGACGTTGGTCTCGTCGATGACGTCGACGCTCTCGGCCGAAGGCGCTTCGCCCTCCAAGGAAGTCACTTGTCAGTCCTCTCTAGATTCTGCTCTTCGCGCAAGCGCTCATCGCCCAGTCCGCTATGTCAGCCGAAGACCAGCATCACGAGCTTGGCCAGGCCAAAGTCGACCAGGCCGATCAACGCCACCATGAACGCCAGGAAGACCAGCACCACGGCGGTGTAGTTGACCATCTGCTTGCGGTTGGGCCAGATCACCTTGCGCAGTTCGGCGACGACCTGCTTCAGGTAGTTCCAGACGAAGGCGAACGGGTTGCGCGACGGCCGGTCGGCGGCCTTCTTGGCGGTCTTGACCTTGACGCCGGAACCGTTCTTGGTGGGAGTGGCCTCGGTCCCGGTCGCCAGGTCGACGGCCTCGCTGGCATCCTCATCGACCGCGCCGCGCCGCGACCGCTTGCCCGTGGGGCGCGCCGGGCGGGTCACCACCGCGGTCTGACCGCGGGTGTCACCGGTGCTGTCGGTAACGCTGTCGGTTACGGTGCCGTCGCCTGCGGAGCCGGCACCATCGCGCTCGTCGCTCACCGCATGCCTTTCGTCTGGTTTCTGTGGGTCACCTTCCAGTGTCCACACTTGTCGAGTATTCAGTTGAGCAGGGGCGACAGGACTTGAACCTGCAACCTGCGGTTTTGGAGACCGCTGCTCTGCCAGTTGAGCTACGCCCCTTCAGGATGGCACTGCGGGCAGGTCCACCCGTCGGGGCCTACACAATTTGCGCGCTCCCCGTTCGGCCGATTTTCGAACCGACGGACAGCGCGCTGGACTGGGAAAACCCCGAGGTCCGAGTGTAGCGCGCCCCACCTCCGAGTTACTAATCGCCGAACGACTACTCCCCGACGGCCTTCCGCATGACCTGGCCGGTTTCGGGATCCCATTTCACCGAGATCGAGTTGTCGCCCTCGTGGCCCATCAGCGTGGTGTAGGACTCCATCACGACCTCGCCGTCCGCGTCGGTGAGAACGTTGCGGGTGGTCACGATGTCGGCGCCGAACCGCTCGTCGACGGTCTCGACGTACATGGTCCCGCTTACCTCGTCACCGGACTTGATCGGCCGGTGGAACAGGAACTTCTGGTCCACCTGGACGATCTGCATGGTCTCCATGCCGACGTCGACGTGCTGGAAGAAGTGCCGCTGGATCATCACCGCGAAGATCGACATGAATGTCAGCGGCGCGATGAGCGCGCCGTGACCGAGTTCGGCGGCCGCGGTCTCGTCGTGGGTGGCCGGATCGTGGGCCTTGACGGCCGATGCGTACTGGCGGATCTGTTCACGGCCGACCACAAATGTGTCCGGATACTTCCAGACCATTCCCAGGATGTCTGCTTTGAGAGCCATCGATTACGCCAGCTTCGCCGTCGCAACTGCGCGGCCGAAGATCTTCTTTCCGCCCGAAGTGGCCGACAGTGCGATGGTTACCGACTTCGTCTCGGGTTCAACGGATTTTACCCGTCCATTGAACACAATTTCGGCGCCGACGCCATCGTTGGGCACCGGCACAACGGCGGTGAACCGGACGTTGTACTCGGTCACCGCGGCCGGATCGCCGACCCATGAGGTGACATACCCGCCGCCCAGGCCCATGGTGAGCATGCCGTGGGCAATCGCGACGTCAAGCCCCACCTGCTTGGCGATCTCGTCGTCCCAGTGGATCGGGTTCAGGTCGCCGGACACCCCGGCGTAGTTCACCAGGTCGGTACGAGTCAGCGGAATCACCTTCTCCGGAAGCTGGTCCCCCACCTTCACCGAATCGAACTCACGCAGCGCCATTGTTGAAGCCACCCTCTTCTCCATCCCCAGGCGCACGGCCCGCCAGAGTTGTATAGGTTTCCTGCACGACGTCACCGTTCTGGTTCGTAACGATGTTTTTCGTGACGATGATGTCGGCGCCGAAGGATCGCCGGAGGGAATGCACGTAGACGTCGCAGTACAGCTCGTCGCCCGCCTGGATGGGCTTGAAGAACTTCAGCTCCTGGTCGACCTGGACGATCTTAGCGTCATGGATGCCGATGTTGGCGCTTGTGAAGAACGCCGTCTGCGCCTGATAACCGAACACACACATGAACGTCAGCGGTGTGAGCAGCCCTTTGTAACCGAGGTCGGCGGCGGCCTTGTCGTCGAAGTAGGCGGCGTCCTCGTTCTTGACGGCGGTCGCGTACTCGCGGATCTTCTCCCGCCCCACGACGTAGTGGTCCGGGTAGCGGTAGTGCATCCCGACGATGTTCTCTGACAACGACACGCTGAGTGAACCTACCTAGTCGGGCCGGGCAAACCGTTGTCGGTTGGCGAGCCGGCCCTCGTCCGGTCGCTAGCGCGACTCTTTGTGGGGCTGATGCTTGCCGCAGTTCGGGCAGAATTTCTTCAGCTCGAGCCGGTCAGGATCGTTGCGGCGGTTCTTCTTGGTGATGTAGTTGCGGTGTTTGCACACCTCGCACGCCAAAGTGATCTTTGGCCGTACGTCGGTACTGGACGCCACGTCAGCTGCCCTCTTTCTGAAATGTCTATGTTGTCTTGTAGCGATGGCCGGACTCGAACCGGCGACCTAACGATTATGAGTCGTTCGCTCTAACCGACTGAGCTACACCGCCATGGTCGGGCGCCGATCGGCGCTCGTCTTCTCCCGTCGCTTCGCTGGCCCGGGTGTCCATCGAGCCCCCTAACGGAATCGAACCGTTGACCTTTTCCTTACCATGGAAACGCTCTACCGACTGAGCTAAGGGGGCCAGACCCGCGCAGCCGTGGCGTGGGCCTTAAAGAGGGTACATTCTCGCGGTTTGACGCGCCAAACCGCTGGTCTTCGCGCCGCTACCGACCGACCGTCACACCGTCCGAAATCGGCCCGTCGTTCAGTTCGATCGACTCCACATCGGTGCCCTTCCGGCACGTCGAACACGCCGGCCGTATCCACCGAGTCGCCGGGATTCAGCTCAGCCAGCGTATTGCCGAGATCCACGCCTCCTCGTCGGATCGATAGACCGTGCTGCACGGTTTGCTGGATCTCGGAGAACCCCGGATGAGCTGTGACGTTTCTGTGAGTCGGCCGTGTTTGCCGAGATTCGCGATCTGCGCGCAGCCTGGGCGTCAGGTGATAGGACTGAACCGTGAATGAATCCGGCACGCCACGCGTGGCGGTGTACCTCGACTTCGACAACATCGTCATCTCGCGTTATGACCAGATCCACGGCCGCAACTCGTTTCAGCGTGACAAAACGGCCGGCTTCCATAACGCACCGGGGCGGCTGACCACGGCGACCGTCGACGTCGGCGCCATCATCGACTTCGCGTCGTCGTTCGGCACCCTGGTGCTGACGAAGGCTTATGCCGACTGGTCGGTCGACGTCAACGCCGAGTACCGGGGACAGCTGGTCGGTCGCGCGGTCGACCTCGTGCAACTCTTCCCGGCGGCTGCGTACGCCAAGAACGGGGCCGATATCCGGCTGGCGGTCGACGCGGTCGAGGACATGTTCCGGTTGCCCGACCTGACCCACGTGGTCATCGTCGCCGGCGACTCCGACTACATCGCGCTCGCGCAGCGCTGTAAGCGGCTCGGCCGCTACGTCGTCGGCATCGGCATCACCGGTTCGATCAGCCGATCGCTCACGGCCGCCTGCGACGAGTTCGTCAGCTACGACGCACTCCCTGGCGTCCCGGTGGCCGTGCCGAAGAAAGGGGCCAAGCGCGCGAAGGCGCAGGAACCCGACGACGAGCCAGAGCAGCCCGATCCGCAGGCAGCGGCCACCGGCCTACTGGAGCGAGCCCTGCGGATCGGCCAAGAGAAGGACGACGCCGACTGGCTGCACAATTCGGCGGTCAAGGCGCAGATGAAGCGGATGGACCCGTCGTTTTCCGAAAAGTCGTTGGGTTTCAAGTCGTTCAGTGACTTCCTGCGATCCCGCACCGATGTGGTGGACCTCGACGAGAGCAGCACCACCCGTTTGGTGCGACTTAAACCCGCCGCCACATAGTCTGAAAGCCATGACCGACCGCCTGTACTTTCGGCAGCTGCTCTCGGGGCGCGACTTCGCGACCGGCGACATGATCGCGGCGCAGATGCGCAACTTCGCCTACCTCATCGGAGACCGCCAAACCGGCGACACGGTCGTCGTCGACCCCGCGTACGCCGCGTTGGATCTGGTCGACACGCTCGAGGCCGACGGCATGCGCCTGTCCGGTGTCCTAGTCACCCACCACCACCCCGATCACGTCGGCGGGTCGATGATGGGCTTCGAACTCAAGGGCCTCGCCGAGCTGCTGGAGCGAACCAGTGTGCCGGTGCACGTCAATTCGCTTGAGGCGGACTGGGTTTCACGCACCACCGGCATTGCGCGCTCCGAGCTCACCGCACACCAGCACGGCGACAAGCTCGGCGTCGGCGACATCGACATCGAACTGCTGCACACTCCCGGCCACACACCGGGCAGCCAGTGCTTCCTGCTCGATGGACGGCTTGTCGCAGGCGACACGCTGTTCCTCGAGGGCTGCGGGCGCACCGACTTTCCGGGCGGCGACGTCGACGCGATCTATCACAGTCTCCAGGCGCTCGCGAAGTTGCCGGGCGACCCCACCGTGTTCCCTGGCCATTGGTATTCGGCGGAGCCCAGCGCTTCGCTGTCGGAAGTCAAGCGAACCAACTACGTGTATCGGGCGAATGATCTGGATCAATGGCGCATGCTGATGGGCGCCTGACCCGCGCCGCCGCGCCTGCTTGCGTGAGCAAAAGTCGCGCGGGTCCCTGTGAACCTGCGTTATCCTCCCGCGATGACCACACCGCCCACGCCCGCCGGTTGGTATGCCGATCCCGACGGCTCAGGCGGCCAACGGTATTGGGACGGGTCCGGGTGGACCGAACACCGGTCCCCCGCCACCCCTGAGCCGACAGCGCCAACGACCCCCGCCGAACCCCCTGGTAGCGAGCAGCCGACCACCGTCGTCCCGCGCCGGCCCGCCGGGGAGCGCGTGGGCGCGCACCGGGCACCTGAGCCAGAACACGAGCCCGAGCCGAGGCCTGAGCCCGAGCCGGAGCCGACCGCGGTCATCGACCTGGATTCGGCCGCGGCCAGCGAGCAGTCCACGTCGCCGGTGATCCCGCCGGCGCCGTCGGCCGAGCCGTCGTTCGCCAGTGCACCGTTGGAGCCACCGCCCTCTGAGCCGCAAGCGCGGGACCCGCGCCGCCAGCTCATCATCTGGTTCGGCGCGGCGTGCGCGGCCCTGCTGGCGGTGCTCGTGCTTGTCGTCATCTACGCCGTGTTCATCCACAAGGACAACACCGTCCAGGCCTCGTCGGGGCCCGGCACCAGCACGTCGAAATCCGCGGCCCCGACAAGCTCATCGGGCAACGGCTCGGGCAGCGGCACGGAAACCCCGAGCGAATCACCAACGACCGCTTCAGGTTCCGGCGCGCAAGCCTCCGACGGCGGTCTGACGTTCGCGGTCACCGGCGTGGAGACCGCGCCGTCGGTGCAATCGCAGGACGCGCCCGTGGAGCAGACCGCACAGGGCGAATACGCCATCGTGCACCTGACGGTGTCGAACTCCGGCGATCAACCGGCCACATTCGTCGGCACGTTTCAGAAGCTCAAAGCGGGCGGCACCACGTTCTCCATCGACGACGTGGCGACGGCCTACCTCAACGGCACTATGGCGCAATTGAATCCCGGGGACACCTCGGATGTAGCAATCGCTTTCGATGTACCACCGGGGACTACACCGGAGTCACTCGAAGTGCACGGCGACCCGATCAGCGCCGGCGTCGAGGTTCCCTTGTCGTAGTCGGCGGGCAGAGTGGAGAGTGTGGCTGACACGCTCTATGCCGACGTGTCGGAGTGGCAGGCCGGCGTCAACGACAGTTATCCGTATCCGGTGTTGTGCATCCGGTCCAACGACGGCACGCATCGAGATCGCCGGTGGGCCAACAATTACGGCTGGTGCCTGCGCAACGCCGACAGCGGCCGGCTGACGTTCTTCATCGTCTATTTTGTCTGGCGGCCGAATTGGCAGCAAACGGTCGATACGTTCAAGGATCAGGTCGGCACCCCGCATCCGAAAATGGCGGTGATGCTCGACGTGGAGTCGTGGGATGGCCAAATCCGCGGCGACCGGTCAGGGGGTATCAACGCGGCGTACTACGCGGTCGGCGCGTTCGTCGGGGCGACGGCGAAGGTGATCGGCTACGGCAATGTGGGCGATCTGAACAATGTGTGGCCGAATAAACCGCCCGGCCTCCGGTTGGTGGTCGCGGCCTACGGCCACAACCCGCCGTATCCCGGCAAGGTCGCCCATCAGTACACCGACGGCTCCGGACACGGCGGCGGTTTGCCGGAGGGCGCTCCGCCGTTCGGCCGCTGCGATATGAACTCCGCCGATGGACTTTCGGCGGTGGAATTCGGCCGTGCTTGCGGCATAACAATCGCGGGTTCCGTGCCCAGTGAGGCCGCACTGTAGCGAATCCGTAGGAATTCGCAATTCGAGTAGTGCGATACGCAGGACACGGCGACTTTCGCCGGGCAAACTATTCGGCAGCACCGAAAATACTTCCGCCGGGGGTCGCCGTGAAGAACATCGTGCTGTGCTTTGATCGCGCACGAGACCATCCTGGTCCTCGCGATGCAACAAACGCCGAGGCGTTGCTGCGCCTGCTAGACGAGAGCGACGAACAGATCACCTGGTACCACCCGGGCACGCGGGTGCCCGCGTTCGATGGCCGTAAGTTGGCCGCCCTGCGGTGGCGCGAGGCCGCCGCAGCCGACGCCAGGGCCACGATCGCCGAGGCATACGAATTCCTGGTCGACTGCTGGGAACGCGGTGATCGGATCTACTTGTTCGGCGTCGGCCGTGGTGCCTACTGCGCCCACGCCATGGCGCGGCTGCTCGGCACCGTCGGCGTCCTGCCCGACCTGATGGACTACGTGCTCGCGGCGTATGCCGTGCCCCGCACGCGTCGCAGCCCGCAGGACTGGCGGCGTCTGACTCTGCTGGCCGCCCGACTGGCCGGACATCGCGAAATCGGTGTTCCCGTACAGTTTTTGGGACTCTGGGACATGGTGAATGTGCCGGGTCGGCACGGGACGCGCGAACCGCTGACCAATGTCGTCGCGGGCAGGCATGCGGTCGCGGTTGACGGCCGCCACGGTCCGCATCACCTTGTCTCGTCGCCGGAATGCGTCGACGAAGTCTGGTTCCGCGGGGCGCATTGCGACATCGCGGGCGGCCCAGGGGCGTGTTGGCCGCTGGCGGATATCGCGCTGGACTGGATGCTCAACGGCGCAATGCAGGCCGGTGTCACGGCGCGGAACGCGAGTTACTGCGAAGCGCCGGCGCCGAGTGAATGCGACGCCCTCGCCGGGAGCGCGCGCACGATCTCGCTGCGAAGGCTGCCCGCAAGCCCGCTGGTGCACGCCAGCCTCGACATCTACCTGCGGGCCCATCCGGAGTACTGGCGTCGGCTGCCCGCCCATGTGGTGTGGGCCGACACGGATTGGCTCGCTCGCAGCGAACGGCTGGTACCAGCCGGGCCGCCGGCGATGCCAGTCCAGCCCGCGGTGCTCACGGCCGCCGCGTCCTAAGACCCGGTGTCGGCGCCGGCTGTGGCGATCGCCCATGTGCGACGGGTCGCGTTGGACGCCGTTGGCGAACAAATTTCCATCGACGGCCCTTCGCCGTTCCCGGAGATCGCGATGTACGTACCGGTGCGGCTCGACGGCAGATGGCGGCTTGCTGCAGACCAGAAAACTCCCGTTCGCGCCAAGCCATAGGCCTCGGGGCTGAGCGCCGGACATTTGCCAGCCTCGGCAACACGTCCGCATTCCCGCGATGCACTCCAGCCTCGATTTACCCTCAAGACAGCGCCGTCCTAGCAACGGGCAAAGCTGCAGCCGGTCGAGCGGCTGGAGCTGCTGACCCTGCACGATCTCGCCCGGCAGGAAGAGCAGAAACTCGAGCTGCTGCGCAACCTGTTGACCTACTACCACTACGCGGCGAGTGAGAGCCGCGAAGAGGTGCTGCGTGCCGAGATAAACCGCGTGCGAGCGGCCGCCGACGACCTGCGCGAGCGCTACCGCGCCCAGTACAACGCGCCCGTGAACAACTACCGCATGCTCGCGCAGAACAACGTCGACTTCGAAGAGGCCCACACCACGATGATCAACGGCAGGCATCGCCGCGATCTGAGCTAACGCGTCACTTCCAGACGGAGCCGATGCCGCATTCCCAGAGGCTGAGCTTCGGCACGCCGCTCTTCTTGGGTTGCTTGCGGCGCTTGGTGGTGCGGCCTTCGGATTCGACGTGGTCGGCTGACCGCTTCCGCTCTGATCGCATGTCTGTCCCCCTCTGCGGCGCCGGCGACCGGGTGCCGTCGGCGTTGGTCTCACGCTATGGACGGCCCGAGGAAAGGTCATGAGTAGCGCACTACGTGAATCTGGGTTGTTGGCTTTCGTAACCTTGTTACGTAACATCGTTAGCCATGGGTGACACCGTGAAATACGAGCTCAACGAGGCCGTCGCGACTATCACGCTCGATGACGGCAAGGTCAACGTGCTGGGGCCGGACATGCAATCGGCGATCAACGAGGCGCTCGACCGGGCGGAGAAGGACTCGGCCAAGGCGGTAGTGATCGCAGGCAACCAGCGGGTTTTCAGCGGCGGCTTCGACCTGGCGGTGTTCCAGTCGGGCGACGCGAAGGCCGCGCTTAGCATGCTCGCGGGCGGCTTCGAGCTGTCGGTGCGGTGCCTGACGTTCCCTGCGCCGGTGATCATGGCGGCGACGGGCCCGGCCATCGCGATGGGTTCGTTTCTGTTGCTCTCCGGCGACCACCGGATCGGACAGCCCAAGACGCGGTGCCAGGCGATCGAGGTGGCGATCGGCATGACGATTCCGATCTCGGCGATCGAGATCATGCGGGCTCGG
>DASQCE010000169.1:0-6789 GCA_035634855.1 Mycobacterium sp. | reverse complement strand
CGACGGATCCGGCCGTTGCGATGCGCAGCATCGTGATAGATCGAGCCATCTGGATTGTCTGTTCTTCGCGCAACCGCTAATCAGAATTGTCTGTATCTTCGCGCAAGCGCTCATCAGAAGTAACCCTCACGCTTGCGGTCTTCCATGCCGGCCTCGGAGATCCGGTCGTCGGCGCGGGTGGCGCCACGCTCGGTGAGCCGCGACACCGCGGTCTCCGCGATCACCTCAGACACCGTGCCCGCGAGGGACTCCACACACCCGGTGCAGGTGACGTCGCCGACGGTGCGGAACCGCACGGTTTTCTCGATGACGGCTTCGTCCTTGCGCGGCTGCAGGTATTTGTGCACCGCCAGCAGCATGCCGTCGCGCTCGAACACCTTGCGCTGGTGGGCGTAATAGATCGACGGCAGTTTGATCTTCTCGGCTCCGATGTAGGACCAGATATCGAACTCGGTCCAATTGGACAGCGGGAACACCCGGATGTGCTCACCCTTGTGGTGGCGCCCGTTGTACAGGTTCCACAGTTCGGGCCGCTGCACCTTCGGGTCCCACTGGCCGAACTCGTCGCGGAAGCTGAACACCCGCTCCTTGGCCCGCGCCTTCTCCTCGTCGCGACGGGCCCCGCCGAACGCGGCGTCGAATTTGTTCTCGCGGATCGCCCGGAGCAACGTCACCGTCTGCAGCGGGTTGCGCGACGGGATCGTCTCGACCACGCGGCCCGCGTCGATGTCGTCCTGCACCTTGGCGACGATCAGCCGCACACCGGCTTCCTGGACGAGCTCGTCGCGAGTCTGCAGGACCTCGTCGAAGTTGTGGCCGGTGTCGACATGCATCACCGGAAACGGCAGGCGGCCCGGCTGGAACGCCTTGAGAGCCAGATGCAGCATGACGATGGAGTCCTTGCCGCCGGAGAACAGCAGCACCGGCCGCTCGAACTCCGCGGCCACCTCCCGAATGATGTGGATGGCCTCGGCTTCCAGCGAGCGCAGATGGCTCAGCTCGTAGCGGCCTGCTTGGTTGAGCTCCTGGGCAGCGGTCATCGCACCCTCGTAAAGTTGGTAGAGATGACCAAATTTATCTGCATAACCCGGTATGAAACCAGTACCAGCCTGCGATGTCAACGCGGCCGTCAGCGCGAGCAATAACGCGTGTCGCCGCGGCGTGTCGTGAACTCTAGCGTCTGCTCGCGGGATGAACCCTTACCTCGGAGGTAATTGATCCACCGCAGATACTGGAGCCATGACAACTCCCACCCAGCCCCAGACCGGCGCGGACGTCATGGCCCAGTTCATCCCGTCCTCGCCGTTCGTCGCCAAGCTCGGCATCGTCGCCGACGCCCTCGACACCGACGAGGTGCGGCTGCGCCTGCCATGGGACCCGACCAACGTCACGATCGCCGACATGGTGCACGGAGGCGCGATCGCAGCGCTGGCCGACGTCGCGGTGATGGCCGCCGCCTGGGCGGGCGCGGAGGTACCGGACTCGCTGCGCGGCGTGACCACGTCGATGTCCATACAGTTTCTG
This sequence comes from Mycobacterium sp., assembly GCA_035634855.1. GTDB lineage: Bacteria > Actinomycetota > Actinomycetes > Mycobacteriales > Mycobacteriaceae > Mycobacterium. Next base: position 5,265 of record DASQCE010000169.1, on the reverse strand, counting down.
GCGCCGGCGCGCGCGACTGACCTGATCGCGATCGGCCGGGTGTTGCGCCGCGGCAAGACGTTGGTGAATTGCGACGTCGACGTCGTAACGCCGGATGGCGAAGCCGTCGCGAAGGCGATCGCCATCTACAAGGTGGGCTGAGTACTTCGTCGGGCGTGATGACGGCGCGTCCCCGGATCTTGCTGTCGTGCAACAGGCGGTAGGCGTGCACTGCATCCCCGGGGTCGAAATATTCAACGAGCATCTTCATTCGGTTCGACGTGGCCGGGTGCGTCCGTTGTTTGGAGGCCGCGCCGTCGGTGCGGTGGTCGTCGTGTCGTGAAGGTGGTCGCGGAGGTATTGAGGTTCGCGTGCGACCGAGTCCAGTGACCGCGCGTCGGTGTTGTCACTCAGGGCATTCGCGAGGGCCTGCAGGGTGCTCACGATCGATCCCGCGATGTCGTCGGGAAGCGTGTTCATCCACCGCGGGTCGTTGGTCTGGTTGATCACCTCCTCAATTCCTCTTTCCGCGCAGTACAGCGCCACGCGCAACTGCTCGACGTCGTGTTGTCCTAAGCCGGGTAAGAGAGCGCCGGAGACCCGGCTCTCAATGGCTGTCCGGCACCGCATCACCCGGTCGAGACTCCGGCGGAGAGCTTTTGCAGCACGATCGGGTGCATTGCCGTCGCAGGTAGTGGTCAGCGTGTCCACGACACTGGCGACCGCGTCGCCCGCACTCCGGCAGAACACGTCTACCGACCGCTTGAGGGAACGAACGGGGTCGTCGGGCAGGATCACGTATTCCGAGACGGTGACCCAGGCGAAGCCGACTGTCGAAGCGAGCACGAACCACCCGATCCGGTCGCTCGTGATGCGCCCGGCACCCGCGAGAAAGGTGATGAGTGCGCCGATCACAGCGAGATTGCCGGCCCGCAGACTCCAGGAACGCAGCGCGTACGACAAGAACATCTGCAAGACCAGGAGTGCTACAGCGGCCCACACGGCGGTCCGGCTGAGTTCGGCGGTGACAACGATCGCGACGGCCGAGACAACTGCGGCCCAGCCGAACGTGTGAGCGCGGTCGCTGCGGTGGGGATCGGTGACCAAGAGAGCTCCGAAGAAGCATGCTCCGGCACCGAACAGTGTTATCTGCAACGGTTCGGCGACACCAAACATCGAAGTTACCAACGCCAGCGTGAGCCCTGAAAGCACTGTCGCGCAGGCGGTTCTAGCACCATGACGGGTTCGGGCGAAGCCAGGGTCGACCACTTCCAGTCGCGCAACAACGCGGGCCATCATGGCTACAGGCCGTGAATGCCCTTGTACAGCACCAAAACTCCGATGATGACCAGGATGGCCGCCACCAGCGCGGCGTTGTGTCGCTCCATCCAGTCTTTGAGCCGGGTCAGCGGCCCGTCGAGCCGCTCACCGGCCACGGCGTAGGCCAGTACCGGGATCGCGGCCGAAGACGCGGCGACAAGGACATAGAACAACTCGGAAATCCAGGCACCCACGGTTCCGAGGCCCGCGGATCCAATAGCCAAACCGGCTGCCGCACAGATGAAGAGCACCTTGGGATTCGCCACCACCAACGCCGCCGCGATGACCGCCGCCCGACCCGGGGTGGCACTGGTGATCTTCTTCATCCAGGCTGGCGAATGGGCCGATCGCTTGCGCGTCAGCCAGCGGAAGACACCAAACACGATAAGTGCTATCCCGATTGCGATTCGCAGCCAGGAGGCCCACGTCGGCGCCTTGTTCAGCCCGCCCAGCAGGCTGGACACCTCGACGAAGATCGCCGTCAACGCGGCCAGCCCGAAGATCCAGCCGGCCAGGTAGGCCAGGCTGGTCGGCTTCGGCCGCGGTGTGTGCAGCACCAGCACGGCGGGGATGATCGAGAGCGGGGAGATGGCAACCACAAGCGCAAGGGGGATGAGTTCGGTCAGCTCCGAGCCCCAGCTGGCCGTCATCTGCGGTACCTAATCGTCACGGGCCGTTAGTCGTTCGGAGTAATGACGGCGCGGCCTTGGATCTTCCCATCGTGGAGCAGATGGTAGGCGTGCGCCGCATCGTCGAGGGCGAAGTGTTCGACGAGCATCTTGATCTTGCCGGTCTGGGCGAGGCTGATCACCTCGATCAGCTCGGGGATGGTGCCCCAGAACGGTGACGCGACGGCGCATTCGTGCGGTGGGCTGGAGAAGTTGACCGGCAAGGTCGCGTTGCCGACCCCGACGATGGTGAGGTGCCCGAGGACCCGGGCCACCTGTGCGGCCATGCTCAGGGTGGGATTGACGCCGACCAGGTCGAGGACGAGTTCGGCCCCCTGACCCTTGGTGATGTCCTTGATGCGTTTGACGGCATCGTCGCCGGACACCAGTACCTCGTCGGCACCCATGTTCTTGGCGACCTTCAGCTTGTCTTCCGAAGTATCCACTGCGACAACGATTGTCGCACCACTGAGTGCATTGAGCACCTGGATGGCCATCTGCCCGAGACCGCCCGCCCCGATGACGACGGCGGTCGAGCCCGGCCCGAGCAGATGAACCGACCGTTTCACGGCGTGATAGCTGGTCAGGCCCGCGTCGGACAGAGGCGCCGCCTCACGGGGGTCCAAGTCGCCCAACGGAATCAGATAACGGGTAGACGGAACGAGCAGAAAATCCGCCATGCCGCCGTTGGTGCCGCCGAGGCCGCCCGGGCTGGGCTTGCCCGATGTCTCGCAGTAGTTCTCCATGCCCCTGCGGCAGTTCATGCACAGGCCGCAACCCCACGGTCCGTAGACGATGACGGGATCACCTGGCGCGAAACCGGTTGCTCCCGGACCCATCGTCTCCACCCAGCCTGCATTCTCGTGTCCAAGGGTGAATGGCAAGGTGAACGACCTCGCCCCGGCGGGCAGTTCGAGTAGATGGAGGTCAGAATGGCAGGCACCTGCTCCACCGACCTTGATCAGCACCTCCCCTGGCCCCGGTTCCGGCACCGGCACGTCCAGGAGTTGTCCCGGCTGTTGCCACTCAACGAACTGGAAGGCTTTGATTTCGTTACCTCTTTCTTCCCGTCGCTTCGCTCGCTCTAGCCGTCCTTGATCCGGTCGAACTCGACCTCCAAGTGCAGCGGGCCCCGAAACACCTGGTTCACCCGGTAGGGCGGCGGGTCGACGACCAGCCGCGGGTTCTCGACGCGCCGCAGGAACGTCTCCAATGCGATGTTGACCTCCAGGCGTGCCAGTGGACCGCCGACGCAACTGTGTACTCCGCGGCCCCAACCCACGTGTTGGTTGTCCGGGCGCTGGATGTCGAACTTCTCGGGGTCGGGGAATCGCTTGGGGTCGCGGTTGGCCGCGCCGTACAGCAAGTGCACCGCCGAGCCAGCGGGGATGACGATCCCGCCGACCTCGATATCGGCGGTAACGCTGCGGCTGGGGAAGAACTGGACGGCCGACTGCAGCCGCAGAACCTCTTCGATCGCCTTCGGGATCAGTTCGGGCTTCTCGTGCAGAAGCTCGATTGACTCCGGATTGCGCAGCAGCGTCAGCACACAATGCGCAATCGTGTTGACCGTGGAGTCGTGCCCGGCGATCAGCAGCAGCAAGGCATTCGCCGCCGCTTCCTTGGGAGTCATCGGCCCGTCGGGGCCGTCCTTGTCGTTCACCAGCTTGGACAGCACGTTGTCGCCCGGTTCCTTGAGGAAGCCCTGGATAAGGTCGGCCATGTACGCGGTCAGCGCCGCCGTGCTTTCCTTGCCCTTCTGCAGACGGGCCCGGCCCTCTTCGGTTGCGGCGTCCGGCCCCATGTCCGCGCCCGCCATGAAGTCGAAGATCCAGCCGTGGAAGGTGGGTTCGTCCTTCAACGGGACACCGAGGATCTGGCAGATGACCGCCACCGGAACCGGATAGGCATAGTCGTCGACGACGTCGAAAGTGTTGCCGCCGTTGGCTTTGATCTTGTCCAGCGAGTCGTTGCAGAGCTGCTGAATGTCAGCTGCCATGTCGGGGATGACGTTCGGGGAGTGCGGAGGCGCGAAGTGCCGCATCACCTGTCGGCGTTGCTTGTCGTGCTTAGCCGGATCGGACACGATCAGGCTCGGCTCCCGGCCGTACGCCTCCATGTGCTCGGCGCCGACGTCGGGCTGCGCGTGCGCAGCCGGCTGGGCCGAGATGGGACTCTTCGAGATATCAGAGCTGACGTGCGGGTCGTGCGCGAGCTGTAGTAGCTCGCGGTACCCGGTAACGACGTAGACCTTGTTGGCCACCTGCACGACGGGCGTCTTCCGGAGCTCGTCGAAGAACCGGTACGGGTCGTGGCGGTTCTCATACTTCATCGCCTCGGTCCAGGCGGTTTCTGCGGTAGTCATCGTGCTCCGTTTCTTGGCTTTTCAGCGGGCTTTTGGGCGGAACTCGGCGCCCCGCGAAGTGGGATCGTGGCCGGTGAGGACGACATCGGGAATCCCGGTCGGCTCGCGCGGATCCGGGAAGCGGGCCGGCATCGGCTCGGCGTTCGCGGGAACGTCATAGCCCGGCGGCGGGGGCGGGAAGGGCGCCGATCGTTCGATGAGTCTGCCGTAGTACTCCAGCCACTTGCCATGGTTGAAAGTGATGGCTCCGACGATGCGGCCCCTCTTGCCGAAGGCGGCGGCGAAACGGAGATCCTCGACCGAGCCCTGGGTGAAGACGATCTCATCACCGAAGGAGCACACGCCGACGCCTTTGATGTTGACGCCGAACTGGCGGGACCAGAACTGCGGCAACGGCAGGTGCGGACGCCGTCTGGTCTCGAGGTTGACCATGTTGTGCGCGGCGGTCTGGGCACCGAGTACCGCGGCATCCACATGCTCGATCGCCATGAACTCGTACTCGTAGAGCACGTGCGGTGCCCGCGCGATGTCGCCGGCGACGAAGATGTTGTCGGTCACCACGCCGTTGATGTCGAAGGCGCGGCACCCAGCGTCGCAGGCCACGCCCCAGAACCCGGCGGCCAGTTCAGCGCCTTCGAGCCATTCGAGATTGCGAATCGACCCCAGCGACGCCACCACCACGTCGACGTCGAGCAGGGTCCCGTCCGACAACTGAGCCTGCCGGACGTGCCCGTCAGCGTCGCCTTTCAGCGCTTCCACCGCCACACCGGTACGCAGGTCGACTCCGGCGTCGCGCTGCATCTTGGCGGCGATGTCGCCGATCACTCCGCCGAGCGGCCCGACCAGTGGTGCGCTGGAGCGTTCCGCGACCGTCACGTCCAATCCGAGATCCCGACAGACCGACGCCATTTCGGAGCCGATGAAGCCGGCTCC
>DASQCE010000168.1:0-9997 GCA_035634855.1 Mycobacterium sp. | reverse complement strand
CTCCCATCGTGATCCGGTGGGCGAGTTCGGATCCGGAATAGGCCGAAAGCTGCTGGGCAGAACCAGCGAGCCGATCGCCGCGTTCACCGGCGACTGGTCGGAAAGCAAGTGCGGGTTGAAGCCGGGGCCGATCGAGTCGATGGCCATGATGATCTGCGTCGCCCGCGGTGGCGGCGGTGGCGTGCTCTCGGAAGTGTCGGTGCTCTGCGGTGCGGGCGGTGGGCTGACGGTGCACCCTGACACCACCATCATCAGCGCGGATAGCGCGACCGCGATACGTGGGCGATGAGTCGCTTGCGCGAAGAGCGTCAAACGAGGTCCCGGCACGCTGTTCAGGGTATCGGCAGCGTCGGAGCCGCTACGGCAGGCGACATTAGACCTGTGAGCCGCTACGGCAGGCGACATTAGACCTGCGAGCCGCTACGGCAGGCGACATTAGACCTTAACCGCGGGCCTTGGCCCGGGACCTTGCGCGGGCACGGCTCGTCGCGTCGAGCTCGACCTTGCGTACCCGAACGATCTCCGGTGTGACCTCGACACACTCGTCGACGGCGCAGAACTCCATCGCCTGCTCCAGGTCCAGCTCGATGGGCCTGGCCAAGGTCTCGATCACATCGGCGGTTGACGACCGCATGTTCGTCAACTTCTTCTCGCGGGTGACATTGACGTCGAGATCCTCGGCACGCGGATTGATGCCGACGACCTGGCCCTCGTAGGTGTCCTCGCCGGGCTCGACGAAGAAGGTGCCCCGGTCGGCGAGCTGAATCATCGCGAACGGGGTGATGGCCCCAACCCGATCGGATACCAGCGAGCCGGTGTGCCGGGCCCGGATCTCGCCCGCCCATGGTCGGTAGCCCTCGAATACGGCGTTGGCGATGCCGGTGCCACGGGTCAGGGTGAGGAAGTCGGTGCGGAATCCGATCAGACCCCGGCTGGGCACGACGAAGTCCATCCGCACCCAGCCCGCGGCGTGGTTCGTCATCTCCTCCATGCGGCCCTTGCGGGCGGCCATCAGCTGCGTGATCGCGCCGACGAATTCCTCGGGACAGTCGATCGTCATCGCCTCGAACGGCTCATGCAGCTTGCCGTCGATGATGCGGGTGACCACCTGCGGCTTGCCGACGGTCAATTCGAAACCCTCGCGGCGCATCTGCTCAACCAGTACCGCCAGTGCGAGCTCGCCGCGGCCCTGCACCTCCCAGGCGTCCGGCCTGTCGATGTCGACGACCCGGATCGACACGTTGCCGACCAGTTCCTGGTCGAGACGGCTGCGCACCATCCGCGCGGTCAGCTTGTGACCGGATACCTTGCCGGCGAGCGGCGATGTGTTGGTGCCGATGGTGGCCGAGATAGCGGGTTCGTCGACGGTGATGCGCGGTAGCGCATGGGCATGGTCGGGGTCGGCAAGAGTGTCGCCGATCATGATCTCGGGCATGCCGGCGACGGCGACGATGTCGCCGGCAATGGCCTCGTCGGTCGGGGTGCGATCCACGCCCTCCGTGGCCAGCAATTCGGTGATCTTTGCCGACGTGATGACCGGTGCGCCGTCGACCTCACGCATCCATGCGACCTGCTGGCCCTTGCGCAGCCGGCCGTTGTAGATGCGGATGAGCGCCAACCGGCCGAGGAACGCCGACGCGTCGAGGTTGGTCACCAGCGCCTGCAGCGGCGCCTCGGGGTCTCCGCTCGGCGGCGGGATGTGCTCGAGCAGGACGTCGAACAGCGGGTCGAGGTTGTCGCCCTCGGGGTTCTCGCCGTTGGCGGGTTCGGTGGTGCTGGCGATGCCCGCGCGGCCCGACGCGTACAGGGTCGGCAATCCGAGCGCGTCCTCCGCGGCCTTCTGGGCTTCGTCGTCGAGGTCGGACGCGACGTCGAGCAGCAAGTCGTGGCTGTCGGAGACGACCTCGGCGATGCGGGCGTCGGGCCGGTCGGTCTTATTGACGACGAGGATCACCGGCAGGTGCGCCGCCAGCGCCTTGCGCAGTACGAAGCGGGTCTGCGGCAGCGGCCCCTCCGACGCGTCCACCAGCAGCAGCACGCCGTCGACCATCGATAGGCCGCGCTCGACCTCGCCGCCGAAATCGGCGTGGCCTGGGGTATCGATCACATTGATCACAGTGACCGTTCCGTCGGCGTGGTGGCGGTGCACGGCGGTGTTCTTGGCGAGGATCGTGATGCCTTTTTCCCGCTCCAGGTCCCCGGAGTCCATGATGCGCTCGGTGGCGTCGTCACCTCGATGTGTCAGCGCCCCGGATTGCCGCAGCATTGCATCGACCAGGGTCGTCTTGCCATGGTCGACGTGGGCCACAATGGCGACGTTGCGAAAATCAGGGCGCGAATCCACGTCCGTAATTCTCCCAGTGCGGTCGGCCAATCACGAAAACGAGAGATGCCCGTCACTTGAAGCCCAGCGAGCTGTTGGACCTCAAACCCAAGAAGAAGTGCTGCCGCAGCAAGCCGCGCTGCAAGCGGTGTCCAGTCGTCGTGCACCAAATCCGCAAGGCGGGACGCAACGGCATGCGGGGCAAGAAACTGACGAAGGTGTTCAAGCGCGCTCGAAACCGGTGATCAGGCCGCCGCTCACAGGGTTCGGGCGTACCGTCTCAATGACCCATCGGAGTGGTTGGAGGTTGAGGCACATGACCGTCGAAGAGGTCTTCACCATCGCTTTAATCGCCGTCTTGGCAATCGCCGCGACAGCGGCGATCTACGTCGGACTGCTCAATTGGATTGGCGCCTTCTACGTCGTCCGGTGTGCGGCATGCCACCATCTGACGTTCTCGTCGGTGAACCGGTCACAGGAGTCCTGCCCGCACTGCCGTCACCCGGTGTTGATGCATCCGATCCGCTCGCTGAACCATTCCGGCGTGAGAGTGGTGAACGACCCGTTGCACTACTGAGCGGTCGCAGACCAGCCGCCGCGGGATCGGAACGTCGCACCCTGTTTGGCGGGCGGGTCGGCTAGCGCGGGTAGTGCATGTAGATGCGTTCACGGAATCCCTTGATACGACCGAACCTCTCCTTGTTTCGTCTTACGTCGACGAACCCGATCTTGCGGTAACAGCCGCGGGCGGACGTGTTGACGTCGGTGACCTCGAGTTCGAAGTCGGTGTAGAGCGTCTGGGCGATGACGCCCTCGACGAGCCCGGTGGCGATGCCTTGACGTCGCCAACGCTCGGCCACTGCGACGAACTCGATGTAGCCCGTCGCCGCCGGATAGTCGAGCCGAGACATCCACTGCGGAGCCAGGATTCGCGCGGCCAGCGCGCCTCGCACGACGCCCAGGTGGCGGCGCCAGTCCGCAGCTTTCACCTGCATGGCACGCCCGGTGCAGTCGGTACAGGCGATGGCCCCGATGACGTCGCCGCTGCGGTCCGCGACGAAGAACCGGTCGACCTCGACGGCGGTTGTCAGTGCGGCCGCGATCCTGTCCGTGTCGCGCGACAGGGTGGAGAACTCCTGTCGATAGGCCTCAGCGATGACCGCCGCGATGCCCGCCCGGTCCGACTCGACCGCCGGGCGCACCGTGACGCCGCTCCGAAGCAGGAGGGTCAGCTCAGCGAGCCAGGCCCGGTCGGCGGGCACCCACGGCAGGCCGTCGAGTTCGTCAGCGCCCACCCAGCGCAGCGCGCGATGATCGTTGGGATGCAACGCGCCGCCGGTCTGCGTGACGCGGTAGGCACGCAGCATCATCGTCTCGTTCAACGCCACATCGACGCCGATGCGCGGGCCGACCGTCACGTCGATCCCGAGTTCCTCGCGCAATTCGCGGGCCAACGCGGTCCCGTCGCTCTCCCCCGCCGCCACCTTCCCGCCCGGCAGCTCCCACATGCCGGCCAACTCCGGCGGCCCTGCTCGTTGCGCCACCAGCAGCAAGGGACCCGAGATCAGCGCACCCGCAACGACGATCTGGTTCGACACTGCCCGCGACGGTATATGGCGGGCGCGCTATCCGCCTGGGAACAGGCGGGGGAACAAGTCGTGCAGTCGTGGGAGTCGCGGCTGCGGGGACGGTGCAGGCGTGAGGATCTCGGCAGGCACCGGGGACAGCGACGTCGCCTCTAACGGGGGATATCGACAGGAGGCGGCGGAAGCACAGGCGTGTTGGCCGGCAGCGGTATCGGCCCGTAGGCCACGGTTGGGCTGGTCGTTGGTGCGGATGTCGCCGGCGGAGACGGATTTAGTTGGACAAGTGGGTGTTTCGAATTCTCGGACCCAAATGACCGACACCACGAGGACGATGACAAATGCGACAAACAAGGCACCGCTGACCATGTACGACGGTCGGGTCGGCACCCGCGGACTGCAGTTCACGAGCCGCGGCCCGCAGGTCGGAGTCCTTCACTGCGGCGGATTGTGGCGACGTTGTCCTGCCGTGTTCCAGGCCGACCCCGACGGGATCTCGCACGTCCGCCATACTGCCTGAAAATCTCTGTCAGGTGCCCGTTTGGCAAGCTAGGCCGACGACCGAACCCGCAGCGGTACGTTGGGAGCATGGCTGTGTTAACGGACGACCAAGTAGACGCCGCACTGCCCGACCTTCCCGGCTGGGAGCGCGCCGACGGCGCCCTGCGCCGCTCGATCAAGTTTCCCGCCTTCCTCGACGGCATCGACGCGGTGCGCCGGGTGGCCGAGAAAGCCGAGGAAGCCGATCACCACCCCGATATTGATATCCGCTGGCGGACAGTGACTTTCGTGTTGGTTACCCACTCCGAGCGCGGTATCACCGAGAACGATCTTGGGATGGCGCGGGAGATAAACGAGATCGTCGGGAACCCGTAGACGCGATCCACGCCAGCGTCGCCAGCGACGCGACGATGTAGATCAGTCCCGCCCAGGCCAGATACCACGGCCGGCTGATCTGCCAGATGGTCGGCTGCGCGAAGCTCAGCAGCCACGGCACCCCGACCACGGTCAGAACCAGCCAGCCCCAGCCGAGCACCCGCGCGCCCATCCGCGCGCGTAAAGGCCCGTGCAGGAGCCAGATCATCAGCGGGATCAGCCACACCCAGTGATGCGTCCACGAGATCGGCGAGAGCAGCAGCCCGAACAACTGCACGACGACGATCGCACCGAGTCGGTCGGATGCGCCGCCGAGGGCGCGCCAGGCCAGCACGGCCAGCACCGCGGTGACCGCGATGCCGGCCAGCACGAGCGGTCCGTAGCCCGCATCGTGCCCGAGAATCCTCGAGATTCCGCCGCGCCATGACTGGTTGAACGACGTTCCGATCGGGCCCACCCGGCGGGCGTCGCCGAGCAGTTCGGTGAAGTAGTAACGGGTTTGGTCGCCGACGAACAAGGCCGAGACCGCGACCGTGCCGAGGAACACCACCGCGGAGAACACCACAGCCTTCCATCGTCGCGCACCCACGAAGTACAAGCCCGAGACCGCAGGCGTCAACTTCACCCCCGCAGCGAGCCCGATAAGCAGCCCGGACAGCCACCACCGCGTGCTGTAAACCGCGTACAACACCGCCAGCACCAGCACTACGTTGATCTGCCCATAGTCGAAGTTGCTTCGCAGCGGTTCGAGCCACATACCGAGCGCAGTCCACAGCATCGCGACCCGCCAATCGCCGCCGGGTCCCAGCAGCCGCTGGCTGATGCGTGCCACGCCGTAGAGCGCCGCGATGATCCCGAGTTGCCAAGCGAACGCGAGGATCCAGAACGGGATCAGGTGCAGCGGGTAGAAGACGACCGCGGCGAACGGCGGATACGTGAACGGCAGCGGGAAGTCGGGCGTCTGGTCGGCATAGACGTAGTCGTAGAGCGTGCCCCGATGATCGAGTGCTCCTGCGCCGCCGACGTACACATGAAGGTCGACGAAGTTGGCCCCGTTGGGCACGAGGTAGGTCCACGCGAGGCGCGCGGCGATGCTGATCGCCAACAGCACGGGCGCCGCGGCGGCCAGGCGGGCGGGCGTGCGCGGGGCGGTCGAAGCACCAGCGGTCGAGGTGTTTATCCGCCCGACTCTAGCGATGGTCACCAATTCCCTTCGCATCCGTAACGTTTGAATAACCGCCACACGTGTCACTTGAGTAACACCAGTAACTCGACAACTCTCGGGCCAGGCGTGCCGACAACGGATTGGAAAAACATGAAATTCACCAGGAAAATGCTTGCCACCTGCATGATCGCTACCACAGGTGCGGCTGGACTTGCACTGGGGCTCAGCGCCACGGCTGCAGCCGACCCAGCGGCGGCGCCCGCACCGGCCCCGAGCGTGCCGGGTCTGCCGTTCCTCCAGCAGCTCGTAACCAATCCCGCCGCCGCGACGCAGCTCATCCAGGGTCTCACCTCGATGCTCGGAAGCGCCCAGGCTGCCGCCCCCGCTACCGCCGCGACCCCCGCAGTCGCTGCCGCACCGACCCCCGCAGTCGCTGCCGCACCGACCCCCGCAGCCGCTGCCGCACCGACACCGGCACCGGCCGCAACGGCGTCGGTCACTCTTCCGCAGCCTGCGGCTCCCGCCGCCGCCCCGGCCGCTGCCACTGCGCCTGCCACCGCGGCGCCGAATCTGCTCCCCTCGGGCGAGATGAATATTCCGAACATGCCGTTCCTTCCCGTGCCTCTGCCGCAACAGGTTTCGTTCCCCGGTGATCTGGCGGCGCTGATGCCCTCCGGTTTGTTGCCCGGTGCCAAGCCTGCTGCGGCGCCCGTGGCGCCCGCCGCGGCTCCGGCTGCGGCTCCGGCCGCTCCGGCTCCGGCCGCTCCGGCCGCTCCGGCGCCTGGCGCGGGCCTGCCGCCACTGGTGATGCCGCTATCCGCCCTGCCGTGACGGCGGCGGATGCCGCGCGCCGACAACCACAAAGACGAATCGGGGTAGCCATGTCATCGATCAGGACGACGTTCACCGGCGCCGCAGCGGCGGTGGGTGCGTCGGCCGCACTACTGCTGGGCGGCGTTACGCCGGTTGCCAATGCCGACCCGCCGCCACCGCTGCCGATCGATGGGCTGCAGGCGCCGGGGTTGTCGGCGGTGCAGAGCATCGGCCCGGCCATCCAACGCGCCGCCGCCGATCCGACCAACGCCGCCTCGACGCTGATGGCCGCCGCCGCGGTGTTCGCAGGCGATTCGATGGTCCCACCGGATTCGAGGAACGTGGCGACGGCGGTGAACCAGTTCGTCGCGCACGTGCCCGCGCCCGGCGCGGTCCCCGGTGCGGAGGCGCATCTGCCTGCCGGCGTCGACCCGGCGCACGCCGTTGGACCCGTCCCAGAGGCGGCCCCGGTGGCTGCCCCGGCTCCGGAGGCGGCTCCGGTGGCTGCCCCGGCTCCGGAGGCGGCCCCGGCGCCCGCACCCGTCCCGACACCTGTCCCGGCACCTGATCCGGCCGCGGCGCCGGCGGCGGCGCCTGCGTTCGGTTCAGACGCCCCACCTACGCAGGACTTCATGTATCCGTCGATCAGTAACGGGTGCTTGCAGGATGGCGGCAATGTGCTGGCGACCGCGATCTCGGTGGCGGGGCCGGCGCCGATCCCGGCACCCGGACCGGCGGCGGGCCAAACGGCCTATGTGTTCACCGCGATTGGCACGCCCGCCCCGGCGGCCGAGCAGAAGCTTCCGTTGAACGTGACGTGGGTCAACTTGACTACCGGTAAGTCGGGAAGCGCGACGCTCCGGCCACGGCCGGACATCAACCCCGACGGGCCGACGACATTGACCGCGATCGTCGACACCGGTTCGGGCAGCATCATCTCGACGATCTTCGGCCAGGTCACCACCATCGACAGGCAGTGTCAGTTCATGCCGACCATCGGCTCGACCGTCGTCCCCTAGTTCGTCACCGCGAGTGTCTGCACGTCGACACGCCGTGCAGTCACGTACAAACGCGGTCGCTCGCGAAGGATCAGTAGGCCATGAAAAGGATGGCGTCGCGGTCGTACTCGCGGCCGGGGTGTGCCTCGGACAGGTGGGCCTGGGCCTTTTCGACCAGGTCGTCCTCGTCCTTACCGGTGATCGCCTCGCCGCACGGGCAATTCAGATGGGTCTTCATATCTAAACCATTGCATAGGTTGCCAAGATGGTGGCCATGGATCTCTACGACGTCATGCGAACCACTGGTGCGGCACGCCAGTACACCGACCACCCGCTCCCCGACGAGGTACTCGAGCGCATCCTCGAGAACGCCCGGTTCGCGCCCAGTGGTGGCAACCGGCAGGGCACACACGTGGTCGTCGTCCGCGATCCGCAGACCCGCGGGCAACTGGCCGAGCTGGCCATCCCAGGCGCACGCCGCTACATCGCTCAGATTCGCAACGGCGAAGGGCCGTGGAACCCGTTGCAACCGTGCGGGGTTGACGCGGAGACGATCGCCGCCGTCGAGGTGCCGCCCGGCTCACCGCTGCGCGACGCGCCCGTGGTGTTGGTGGTCTGCGTCGACCTGGCCGTCGTTGCGGCCTTCGACCAAGAGCTCGACCGGATCGGCATCGTCTCGGGCGCGTCGGTATACCCATTCGTCTGGAACATCCTGCTGGCCGCCCGCAACGAGGGCTACGGTGGCGTGCTCACCACGGCAGCGGTCGCCGAGGAACCGCGGGTGAAGGAACTGCTCGGCATCCCCGAGGACTATGCGATCGCCGCCGTGCTGCCGCTGGGCAAACCGGTCCGGCAGATAACCAAGCTCACGCGCAAGCCGGTCGCGGAGGTCGCCAGCCGCGAGCGGTTCGACGGCGATCCTTTCAGCGCCTAGCGTCGCGGCTGCTCGACACCTGCCGCGTTCAGTCAGCATGTTGTCGTTGGATAACAGTTCGGCGGTTAGCCAGACTCGACGGGTGGTTGTCTCTTCCGCTGTTGGCAGGTCTCGTGAGACCTTGGGTTCGTGACCTGCACGCTGGGCTACGCCACAGCCGGCACCGTCGGGCAGAACCTTGAGGGTCAGCTCGCGGCGCTCAATGCTGCCGGGGTCGACCCGCATCGGGTGTTCACGGACAAGTTGTCCGACTCCGCCGAGCGGGTTCGTGCAGGTTTGCACGCGATGCTGAGCTATGCCCGTGCGGGCGACACGGTAATCGTCGTCGCGGTCGACAGGCTCGGTCGCTCGGCCGCCGAAGTGACGCGCATCATCGCCGACCTCACCGAGCGCGGAATCAGGCTGCAGACACTGAAGGAAGGCCTGGACACCGGCACGTCGACGGGACGCGCCGTCGCACGCATCATCACCTCACTGGCGCAGCTCGACCTGGAGCACGAGCACCAGACAAGCTAGGCCTTGGCGGCCTTCGCTCACTCGATGGCTCAGGCCTTGGCGGCCTTCGCCGCCGCCTTCATCTGCTTCTTGTACGACCGCACCTTCTCCAGCGATCCGGCATCCTTCACGTCGGCCACCGACATGAAAGACCCGGCCTTGCCGTAGTCCCCGGCCGCTTCGCGCCATCCCTTCGGCGTCACGCCGTACTGCTTGCCCAGCAGTGCCAGGAAAATCTTCGCCTTCTGTTCGCCGAATCCGGGAAGCGCCTTGAGCCGACGCAGCACCTCCGCCCCGTCGGGGTCGCCGGCGGTCCACAGCGCCGCGGCCTCACCGTCGTACCGGTCGACGATGAGTTGCGCCAGCGTTTGGACCCGCTTTGCCATCGACCCAGGAAAGCGATGTATCGCAGGCGTTTTCGAGCACAATGCCGCGAATTCCTCGGGGTTGTAGTCGGCGATTTCGCGGGCGTCGACCCCGCCGATGCGGTCGGCGATCTTCTTCGGGCCGGCAAACGCTGCCTCCATTGGGTACTGCTGGTCGAGCAGTGCACCTATGAGAACAGCGAAAGGATTCTCGTCCAGCATGGCATCGGCTGCTGGATCACCGGTTAGTCGCAGGTTCGGCATAGTTCGAGTACAGCACGCGCGGGAAGCTTCCATATCAAGGTGCCCTAGCGCAGCTTCCAGTCCACGCGCTCGATGCGGCGGACTTCCTCCTCGAGAACGTCGGGTATTTGTCCCTTGCGTTCGCGGATTGGCAGTTGGCGCAACTCTTCGACGAGCCGGGTTGCATCATCAGAGAGGTCCA
>DASQCE010000167.1:0-35503 GCA_035634855.1 Mycobacterium sp. | reverse complement strand
CGGACGGATTGAGGAACGCCGACAACGAGCCGGCGTAGATGAACTTGTCCGGGTGAAAGGCGGCCATGATCATCGACGAGTTGCCCGACATCGACAAACCGACGGAGGCGTTTCCGCTTGAGGACACCTCCTTGTTCGAAGCGAGCCACTGCGGCAGCTCGCCGGTCAGGAACGTCTCCCACTTGTAGGTCTGGCAGCCGCTCTTGCCGCACGCCGGCTGATACCAGTCGGTGTAGAAGCTCGACTGGCCGCCCACCGGCATGACGACCGACAGCGGAGTGTCCAGGAACCACTCGAACGCCTGGGTGTTGATGTCCCAGCCATTGTAGTCGTCCTGGGCGCGTAGGCCGTCGAGCAGGTACACCGCATGCGAACCGGTGCCCTTCTGGAACTGGATCTTGATGTCTCGGCCCATCGACGGGGACGGCACCATCAGGTACTCGACCGGTAGGCCTGGCCGGGAGAAGGCGCCCGCAGTGGCCGACCCTCCAGCTAGACCGATCACGCCAGGTAGCACGGCCGCCGCTATGGCTGTCACCGCGAACCGGCGCGCCCAATGGCCACGAATCTTGTCAACGAACCTCATAGAGCAAATCCATCCATCTTCCGGTTACCGCCGTGACAATCCCCGACGATCACAAATCAACAATCCCCGACGATCACAAATCGCCACTCGACACCGCAGCACTTGCTTTACTGCGCTGTCGCGCCCGCTCGACTGAGCCCGGGTGTGGCGGAAGAGCGGACCGAGAAAATTTCAGTTGTGCGTGTGCAGTAAAACATGTGATTAGTACGCGAGCACACCCGACTGGCTTGCACTGTCATATTCCAGTGACAAGTAGAAGGTGGCGTCGGCTTCAGTTTCTAGGGGTGTCGCGGGCCGTGGGCTGCGGCTCATGGGGAGGGCGGGGGCCACCACGAACAGCAGGTTGTCGGTCGACGACTGGATCCAGGCCGGCTTCGCGATCTTGGCCGAAGAGGGCATAAAGGCGCTGAAGATCGACCGGCTGTGCCGTCGTCTGGAAGTGACCAAGGGCAGCTTTTACTGGCACTTCACCGACATCGCGGGGTACCGCGCCGTGCTCGTGCAGGCGTGGGGCGAACTGCGCGACGACGACCGCCGCCATTTCGGCGAGCTGGCCGGGCTTCCACCGCGGCAACGCCTCTCCGAGATGATGTCTTCGCTGGTGAGCGCGCGACACTGGACGCTGGAACGGGCGATGCGGGAGTGGGCCCGCACCGACGACGCCGCCGCAGCCAGCGTGCGCGCCGCCGATCATCGGGTGCTCGCGGCGGTGCGCCAGGCCTTTCTGGACTACGGGTTCGGCGCTGCATAGGCCGACCTGCGCGCGAACGCCAGTTTCGCCGCAGGCATCGGCTTCCTGCACCTCGCTGACCCGCAGCCCAGCGAACGCGCCGCCGCCGGCCGGACCGGCTTCCTGGAGATCATGCTCAAGCCCTGACGCCCTTTCGGCTTAGGCTTCCATACCATAACGTATGGTACGGTTTCATGCCTTGCCAGCCGTAACGGCCGCCGCATCGACCATCAGCCCGGAATTCGTGGCCCGACTGGCCGAGCGCGCTCTGGACGCCGGGCGGCCGCCTGCGACGATCGACGACCTCATCGCCTCGCGGTTCACCGAACTGCTCGTGCCCGCTCGCTACGGCGGCATGCAGGCCGATTTTCCGTCCATCCTCGACCCCGTTCGCCGGATGGCGCACGGGTGCGCGTCCAGTGCTTTGGACGATCGGTTTCTACGCGCTGCACAAACTGGATGCTGCTGGCGCTCTTCGGCGAGCGCGCGCAGGAGGAGGCGTTCGCGACGCGGCCCTTCCTCGCGCCCGCTCCCCTGGCGCCGACGGGCCGGGGCGTGCCGACAGGCGAGGGCATCCGGCTGACGGGCCGGTGGTCGTGGGCCACCGGGGTGATGCACGGCAACTGGATCATCGTCGGTGCGCTATGCGGACGGGATGACGGCATCTACCCCGCCCTCGCGTTGGTGCCCGCCGGCGACATCCAGATCGACGACATCTGGCACACCGACGGCATGCGCGCCACCGGTTCCACCGACGTCGTCATCACCGACGTGCTCGTCCCCGGGCATCGGCTGGTGCGGATGTCCGACATCTATACGGGGACGGCGCCGGGTATACGGGGACGGCGCCGGGCTTCACGACGCCGACACCTGCCGCTGGCCGATGGTGCCCGCCCTTTCCTTGCTGGCGGCCATGCCTGTGCTCGGCGGCGCCGAACGCGCCGCTGACGTCTACGCCGAGCGACTGTCCCAGCGAATGCTGGCGTACGAGGGCGTCATCAAAAGGACAAGCCGATCGCGCAGGCCCACCTCGCCGAGGCCCGTGTCCGGCTGCGTGCGCTGCGCGGGCTGCTCGCCGACACCGTCGGCGAGATCGAAACCGTCGTTGCTGCAGGCGATCCCGTGCCACGGTTGGTGCGAGCCGAGGCCCGGCTGGCGGCGGCACACATCGTGCACGAGTCGGCGGCGGTGATCGGCGACCTTCTCGAGGCGTCCCGCGCCAGCGCGAACTTCCTCGACAACCCGTTGCAGCGGACCAAGCGCGACGTCGACGTGATCTGCGGACACGTAGTGTTCGACTACGACACCAGCCGCGAACTCGCCGCAGCGCTCACACTGGGTATGAAGGTGCCACGGACCGCAATGGTGTGAAAGGACCCCCATGGCCGACGAATTACGTGACCGCATCACCAACACCTTTCAGAGACGGATCGCCAACCCGCTGATGCGGCGGCTTCCCATTCAGACGCTGCTCGAGACGACGGGGCGGAAGTCGGGTGAACCTCGGCGCACCCCTTTGGGCGGCAGCCGGGTCGGCGACCAGTTCTGGTTCGTCTCGGAGTTCGGTGAGAAGTCGCAGTATGTGAAGAACATCCAAGCGAACCCCAATGTCCGGGTGCGCCTGCATGGCCGCTGGCATAACGGCGTCGCACATCTGGTGCCCGACGACGACCCCCACGCGCGGCTGCGGGAGTTGCCAAAGTTCAACAGCTTGGGCGTGCGCACCTGGGGCACGAACTTGATGACGATCCGCGTCGATTTCACCGACTGACGCAGAGATTCAAGTAAAACTAACATCACTTTTACTTTGATCCGGTATTACTTTGAAATCCGCCGTCACCGTCGATGGAGCGACCCATGGAATCCTTCGTTCACCTGCGAAAAGGCCGTACCCCCAAGCGTCTGCACGCCGATCTGGACGGCCTGAAGGACGACGAACTCGGGCGCGGCGGATTCACCGGCCGCACCGCGAACATCTACCGCCGAAACGACCCCACCGCGTACCGCAGCGTTGGCCCGCTGCGCCCCCTCGACGTGCTGTCCAGTGAGCTCAAGCCCAGCGACGCCACCGACGCGCGCGGCGGACCTCTACTGCTGTTCTCGAACGCGGATTGCCTGGTCTCGCTGTCGCGGCGCGCCGAGCCGATGCCGTTCTTCGTCCGCTACGTCGACGGCGACCTGCTGAGCTTCGTGCACAAGGGCTCCGGCCTGCTGGAGACCGAGTTCGGCCCGCTGCGCTACCGCGAGGGCGACTGGGTGTACATCCCGAAGGCCTGCACGTTCCGCCAGGTGCCCGATGAGCAGTCGACGCTTCTGATGATCCAGGCGACAGACGAGTTCCGGGTGCCGCCACCGGGACAGCTCGGCCGCCACTTCCCCTTCGACCCGTCTCAGGCCACGATTCCCGAGCCGGCGCCCATCGACAATGGTGTGGGCCCGCATATCAATGGAGAGTACGAGGTCCGGCTGATCCATGACGGCGGCCCGACATCGCTTTACTACCAACACAATCCCATCGACGTCGAGGGGTGGCGGGGCGACAATTTCGCGTTCACATTCAATATCGCCGATTACAACGTGGTCACCTCCGACAGCGTGCACCTGCCGCCGACAGTGCATCTGTTCATGCAGGCAACCGGTGTCTACGTGATGAACTTTCTGCCCAAGCCCGCCGAATCCGTGCCCGGCACCGAACGCACGCCCTGGTACCACCGCAACGTCGACTACGACGAGATCGCGTTCTTCCACGGCGGTTCCCTCTACGGTATCCCGATGCCGCCGGGCCTCATTTCGCATGCGCCGCAGGGCGTGCACCACGGCGCGCCCGAGAAGGCGCGGGAACGGGCGCGTCGCAAGTTCGACGAGTACGACAAAGTCGACTGGTCGGTGATCGCCATTGACACTCGCCGCAGGCTCACGCCGTCCGCCGAAGTGCTGGCCAGCGATTTGGGACAACACTGATGACGACCGCCGGATCCATCGCGGCGCCGCCGCGCCACGAGTACGACCGCATTCCGTATCTGGTTGCTTACCAAAATAATTCGGCGGTCCGCGACGTGTACGGTGGCGTCGCCGAGCTGGTGGTGCTGGAGAGCTACCTGCTCAAGCCGAAGAGCAGGCCGTCAGACACCGTGCTGGTGTTCATGCACCCCATCGGCGGCGGCGCCTACCTTCCGATGATCACCGCACTGGCCCGTGCTGGCCATCACGTCATCTACTGCAACAGCCGTTTCCGCGGCACCGACTCCGCGTTGCTGATGGAGAAGGTCGTCGAGGACCTCGGCGAGTGCATCAAGGACGCCAGGAACCGGCTCGGCTACGAAAAGGTGGTGTTGGCGGGGTGGAGCGGCGGCGGTTCGCTGTCGGTCTTCTACCAACAGCAGGCGCAGCACCCGACCCTCACCGCGAGCCCGTCCGGGGACGGACCCGACCTGACGAAGCTCGGCCTGATTCCCGCCGACGGCATCATGCTGCTCGCCGCCCACATCAGCCGACACGGCACGATGACCGAGTGGCTGGACGCGTCGATCCTCGATGAGTCCGACCCGTCCAATCGCGACCCCGAATTGGACCTGTACAACCCGAACAACCCCAACCAGCCGCCATACACGGCCGAGTTCCTGGACCGCTACCGCGAGGCGCAGATCGCGCGCAACCGGCGAATCACCAAGTGGGTCAAGGAAAAACTGGCGAAGCTCTCCGAAGCGGGCCGGCCCGACGACGAATTCGGATTCGTCGTACACGGCACCATGGCCGATCCGCGCTGGCTGGACCCCACCGTCGATCCCAAC
Source organism: Mycobacterium sp. (assembly GCA_035634855.1). Classification (GTDB taxonomy): domain Bacteria; phylum Actinomycetota; class Actinomycetes; order Mycobacteriales; family Mycobacteriaceae; genus Mycobacterium. The sequence continues at coordinate 30,396 of DASQCE010000167.1, read as the reverse complement.
GAACGCACCCCGGGGACCTGCTATCTGGGTGATCCTCGAGTCGTGAACATGAGTCCCGTCGGCCTGGCGCGGTTCTGCACGCTGCGCAGCTGGCTGTCCCAGTGGAGCTACGACGACGCCAACGGGGACGGGGTGCACTGCGGACCCGATATCGCGGTGCCTGCGCTGGTGATCGGCAACCTCGCCGATGACGCCTGCACACCCAGCCACACCCGGCGGCTGTTCGAGGCGATCGGGCATCCCGATAAGGAGATGCACGAGATCCCAGGCGCCAACCACTATTACTCCGGGCCGGCGCAGCGCGACACGCTGCGCAAGGCCGTCGGCATCTGCACGGACTGGCTGCATCGGCACGGGCTCTCATCGGAGGGCAGCGCTGGGCTCACGCCCGACGGGCAGGGGACGACTGGGGAATCGACACTGTGACTGTCACCGGCCCGCTGGACGGCATTCGGGTCATCGAGGTCGGCACGCTGATCTCCGGGCCGTTCGCCGGCCGGCTGCTCGGCGATATGGGGGCCGAGGTCATCAAGATCGAGCCACCAGGGGCGCCCGACCCATTGCGGACATGGGGGCAGGCCGAACTCGACGGGCACCACTTCTTCTGGACGATCCACGCGCGCAACAAGAAAGCCGTGACGCTGAACCTGCGCGAGGAAGCCGGCCGGGAGCTGTTCCTCGACCTGGTGGAGAAATCCGACATCATCGTGGAGAACTTCCGGCCCGGAACGTTGGAGAAGTGGCACCTCGGCTACGACGTGCTGCGCAAACGCAATCGCGGGATCATCCTGGTCCGCGTCTCCGGCTACGGTCAGACGGGACCCGAGGCGCACAAGGCCGGCTACGCGTCGGTCGCCGAGGCGGCCAGCGGGTTACGCCACATGAACGGCTTTCCCGGCGGACCCCCGCCCCGGCTCGCCCTGTCACTCGGCGACAGCCTGGCGGGCATGTTCGCCGCCCAGGGTGCGCTTGCCGCACTGTACCGCCGCACGGTCACCGGCGAAGGCCAGGTGGTCGACGCCGCGCTGACCGAATCCTGTTTGGCCGTCCAAGAATCCACGATCCCCGACTACGACGTCGGCGGCGTCGTGCGCGGCCCGTCGGGCACCCGCCTGGAGGGTATTGCCCCGTCGAACATCTATCCGACAGCCGACGGCAGCTGGTTGGTGATCGCCGCCAATCAGGACACGGTGTTCCGCAGGCTGTGCGGCGCGATGGGCCAGCTAGAGCTCGCCAACGACGACCGGTTCGCCAATCACGTTGCCCGGGGCCGTAATCAGGACGAGCTGGACAAGATCATCGGCGCATGGGCCGCCGAGCGGAAACCTGCTGACATCATCGCCACGCTGTCCGATGCCGGGGTGATCAGCGGACCGATCAACACCGTCGCCGAGGTGGTGGCCGATCCCCAGCTGCGATCCCGCGGCATGATCGCTGACCACTGGGACGAACGCATCAAGCGGAACATCAAGGGCCCCGGCGTCGTGCCAGTGCTGTCGGACACGCCGGGAACCATCCGGAATGCCGGTCCGGCCCGCCCCGGCCAGCACAACGACGAGATCTATCGCGGGTTGCTCGGCCGCAGCGAGGCCGAGCTCGATGGGCTGCGGGCGGAGGGCGTGATATGACCGAGTTACCCGCACATGTCGCCATTCGCGACGTCTCGCTGCGCGACGGGTTGCAGATCGAAGAGCCAATTCCGTTGTCCGCCAAGCTCGAACTCCTCGCAGCCGTGGCCGCCACGGGCGTGCGGGAAATGGAGGCGACCGCCTTCGTCTCACCGTCGAAGGTGCCCGCGCTGGCCGACGCCCCCGAACTCGCCGCCGAACTGCATCAGTACCGGGACTCTCATGACATCGAGTTCTCCGCGCTGGTGGCCAGCCCGAACGGCGCAAAGAGGGCGATCGCGGCCGGCCTTGACTCGATCGAATACGTGGTGTCGGCGGCCGACGGACACAGCCGTTCGAATGTCGGTCGCTCCACCGCGGAGGCGACCGCACTGATTGCGGAGATCGTCGGCATCGCGCACGACAGCAGCGCCTCGGTGGAGGTCATCATCGCCACGGCGTGGGACTGCCCGTTCGACGGCCCGACACCGCCCCAGCGGGTCATCGACGTCGTCAATGCGGCCTGCGAGGCCGACGTCGACCGGCTGGCGATCGCCGATACCATCGGCACGACCACCCCACGGCGCGTCGGCGATCTGATCGCGCGCGTACGCCCACTGATCGGCGACATCCCACTCGGCGCGCACTTCCACAACACCCGCGGAGCCGGCCTGGCCAGCGCCTACGCGGCCGTGAACTGGGGTGTCACCCGACTCGACGCATCGGTCGGCGGGCTCGGCGGCTGCCCGTTTGCGCCGGGTGCGAGCGGCAACATCGCCACCGAGGATCTCGTCTATTTGTTGCGGGACAGTGGAATCCACGTCGATGTCGACCTGCAGGCTGCGATCGCCGCGGCAGAAGTGGCACAGCGCGTCGTCAGCCACGAGCTGCCGAGCTCATTGCTGCGCGCCGGCGACCGCATCCTCGGCCAGTAACCCCATGCCCGTCGAGACGCTCAGCGCCAAGGGCAGGCAGACCCGAGAGGCCATCGAGCAGGCTGCCCGGAAGCTGTTCGCCGAGAGCGGGTTTCACGGCACCACGCTGGCCGACATCACCTCCGCGGCAGGCAAGTCGCCCGCGGTGTTCTACCGCTACTTCGCCGACAAGGAGGACCTGCTCGCCGCGCTGGCCGAGTCGTTTCTGCATGACATCGTCGCGCCGTCCGGGGTGAACATTCACCTTCCGGACTCACCGGATGACGACGCGTTCTTCTCCGCCGTCGTGACCGGCTACTGGAACATGTTCAGGCAGAACATCGGCATCATGATCGCCGTTGCGCAGCTGGCCGCCACCCAGCCACGATTCGCCCTCGTACAGAATGAGTTTCGGCGCTTCGGCATGGACATAGTCGCCGCATCGGTCCGTCGCGCACAGGAGCAGGGATACGGCGACGAGCTCGATCCCGAACACATCGCAGCGGCGATCGCGCTGCTATTCGAGAACTTCACCACGGTCTTCGTCGGCACATCCGGGCTGGGGCTCGAGATCAGCGACGAAGACGCCATCGCCACACTATCGAGGATTTGGAAGAAGACGCTGTACGGGTTCTGACACCAGAGGAGAGTCACCGTGGATTTCACCCTCCCAGAGCATCTTCCGGGACTGCTCGCCGAGATGGACGCGTTCATCGAGGCCGAGATCAAACCGCTGGAACGCGAAAACACGCAGTATTTCGACCAACGTCGTGAGAACGCCCGCACCGACTGGGACAACGGCGGGATTCCGAGGCGGGAGTGGGAGAACCTGCTCGGTGAGATGCGCCAGCGTGCCGACAAGGCCGGCTGGTTGCGCTATGGCCTGCCGTCACAGTTCGGTGGCCGCGACGGCACCAACATCGACATGGCGGTGATCCGGGAACATCTGGCACACAAGGGCCTCGGATTGCACAATGACCTGCAGGACGAGTCGTCGATCGTCGGCAACTTCCCGCAGGTCATCATGATGGACCGGTTCGGGACGGACGCACAGAAAGCCGAGTGGACCGAGGCGCTGATCACCGGCGAGCGGTCGATGGCGTTCGGCCTCACAGAGCCGGGCCACGGATCCGACGCGACGTGGCTCGAGACGCGTGCCGAGCTCGACGGCGACGGCTGGGTCATCAACGGCGCCAAGCGGTTCAACACCGGCGTGCACCGGGCCACCCACGACCTGATCTTCGCCCGCACCTCTGGAGAGCCGGGCCAGGCCCGTGGCATCTCGGCGTTCTTGGTGCCCACTGACACCCGGGGCTTCACGGTGCCGTACTACTGGTGGACGTTCAACATGCCCACCGACCACGGGGAGGTCGAGCTCAAGGACGTCCGCGTGCCCGGTGACGCCGTGCTCGGCGAGGTGGATCACGGCCTCGATGTCGGCCAGACCTTCCTGCACGAGAACAGGATTCGCCAGGCGGCGAGCAGCCTGGGCGCCGCCCAGTACTGCATCGACCGCGCGGTCGCCTACGCGAACGAACGCACGGTGTTCGGAAAGCCGCTCGCGGTCAACCAGGCGGTGCAGTGGCCGTTGGTTGAGCTGCAGACCGAGGCCCAGATGGTGCGGCTGCTGGTTTACTACGCGGCGAACCAGCTCGACGGCAACCACCACATGGAGGTCTCCGACAAGGTGTCGATGGCCAACTACCGCGCCAATCGGCTGGTGTGCGATGCCGCCGACCGTGCCATGCAGGTGTTCGGCGGTGTCGGCTACAGCCGTCACGAGCCCTTCGAGCACATCTATCGCCACCACCGCCGGTACCGCATCACCGAGGGCGCGGAGGAGATCCAGATCCGGCGAGTCGCACAGCGGCTGTTCGGATTCGGGCGGAAGTGAAGGAGCAGATAGCTGCGATGCTCCTGCCGGTCCTCGGCGAAGTGAGCGTCGAGAACCTGCACGCTTTGACCGGAGGAGCGAGCCGAACCACGTGGGCGTTCGACGCCCGCCTCCAGGCGGAATCGGCTTCAGGCGGCGATTCGGTCAGATCACTGATCCTGCGCACCGGTCCGCCCGACGACGTGCATGCCGGAATGGAACTGGAGGCCGAGGTTCAGCAGCGCGCGGCCGCTGCGGGTGCACCCGTCCCGCACATCCTTGCGGCGGACAATTCCCCTGCCGCACTGGGCAATCCGTACCTCGTTTGCGACGCCATCGGCGGCGAAACGATCGTCAGGAAGATCCAGCGCGCCCTTGACGAGCCTGGCCGCGAACGGCTGCTGCAGCAGTGCGCGCAGGCGCTGGCAGCCATCCATCGCTCCGACCCCGATGGGCTGGGCCTGACCGACGTCGACCAGCTCACCGAATGGCGACAACGGCTCGACGACATGGGCGACACCACGGCCACATTCGAGTGGGCGTTTCGCTGGCTGGACGCGCACCGGCCCGCGCCGTCGCAGGCACGCCTGGTGCACGGGGATTTCCGGATGGGAAACCTGATCGTCGACGAATCCGGTCTGGCTGCCGTGCTGGATTGGGAACTCGTGCACATCGGCGAGCCGTACGAGGACCTGGCATGGTTCTGTATCCGGGCATGGCGCTTCGGCGCGCCCGAACATCTTGGGGCGGGCGGCCTGGGCAGTGTCGAGAGCTTCCTGTCGGCCTATGAAGCCGCCGCGGGTGCACCCGTCGACCGCGAGACGTTTCGGTGGTGGCTCACACTGGCCACGTTGCGGTGGGGCGTCATCTGCCGCTTCCAGGCCGAGCGGCATCTGTCCGGCCACACACCGTCGGTCGAACTGGCCGCGATCGGCCGTCGAGTCAGCGAAACCGAATGGGATGTGCTGGATCTGCTGAGCGGAGGTGGCCCGAAGTGAGCTGGCTGTACGGACGGCCGACCGCAGCCGAACTAGTCGCTGCGGTCGCCGACTTTCTCGACAACGATGTGCGGTCTTCAACGGAGGGCCAGGTCAACTTCCACGCCCGTGTCGCCGCGAATGTGCTGCGGATCGTCGAGCGAGAGCTGATTGACGACTCGGCCGCGGATGTCACTGGCCTTCTGGCCGAACTCGGCTTCGCCGACGAAGCGCAACTGGCGGCGGCGATCCGCGCCGGGACGCTGGACGATCGCGCGGACGACGTGCTGCCGACCCTGCGCACGCTGGTCCGCCATCGGCTTGCGGTTGCCCACCCTGGTTATGCCGAACCCAGACCCGACAACTCCTGAAGCACCCGAAGGAACACGGCGCGGTCGGTGGCCGAAAGTGTTCCGAGCCAACGCTCCTCACCGCGCTGGATCTCCGCCTGCACAGCGTCCTTCACCCGCCGCCCCTCTTTGGTGATCGCCAATAGCCGCGCCCGCCGATCCTCGGGGTCTGCGAGGCGTTCGATCAACCCGTTCTGCTGCAGCTCGTCGAGGATGGCGATGATGCGTGTCTTGTCCGCGCCGATCGCCTCTGCGAGGGCCGCCTGTGTGCGAATCGCCGACCGATCGAGGGCGACCAGCACGCTGTAGCCCCACATCGACAACCCATGAGCCTCCAGCACCGGAAGCTCGGCGGCGATCATGGCGCGAATCAGCGGCGCGAGCATGGCGGCGAGGTCGGGCCGCTTGCGCCGTGGGGTCACACCGGGATACTAAACATTGACCAATAGTAAGCATACGCATATGATCGGTGGATGCTTACTAATTACGACTTCCGCTCCTTTCATCGCGCCGCGGTGTTGGCGTCGGTCGACATCGTCGACAACGTCACCCCGAACGATCTGCATCGCCCGACGCCGTGTGCAGGCTGGGACCTGTCCCAGCTGCTGGCGCACATGACGGTGCAGCACCGTGGATTCGCCGCGGCGGCCTCCGGAGACGGCGCCGACCCCGCCCGCTGGGACACCGCCACAGTGGCCGATGGCGTGGCGATCGATCCCGCAGGTGCGTATGCCGCGGCGGCGGCCGAGGTCCTCGAGGCCTTCGCCGACGACGGCGTGCTCGCCGCGTCCTTCGCACTCCCCGACTTCGGCCCGGGCGCCGCATTCCCTGGCTCGCAGGCAATCGGCTTCCACTTCGTCGACTACGTCGTCCACGGGTGGGACGTCGCACGGACCATCGATGCACCGTTCACGCTGCCCGCCGATGTGATCAGCGCGGTCCTGCCGCTGGTTTTCGCTGTTCCCGACGGAGATTTCCGAACCGCACCGGGCTCACCCTTCGCGCCTGCCATGGACGCCGGCGACGGAGTCAGCGACCTCGATCGAGCACTGCTCCACCTCGGCCGTACGCCCGGGTGGACGCCGCCGCCGCGCTGACTGAGCGCGGCTACACGCGCCGGGCGCGTGCCAGCCACGCGGGCTCGTCCACGCGAGTACCGGCCTGCAGACCGATCGCGTCGGCCTGCGCCTCCTGCACCACACCGCGGTAGGTCGTGGTGTCCAGCGCGTCGAGCGCCCAGCCGTCGTCGAAGGCCTCCCGGATATCGGTTTCGCTGACCTGCGGACCGAACCCGCGACCCGCGTCGGACAGCGCGAGCACATGCACCAGCCCGCCCGGCCGGACCGCGGCATGCAGGCTGTTCACGTATTGCGCGCGGTCGGCGCCGTCGAAGATGTGGAACAGCGCACTGTCGACAATCGTCTGGTAGCCGGGCTCGGCACCGAGGTTCATCGCGTCGGCCACCTCGAAGCGCGCGTCGACGCCCTTTTCCGCTGCATTGGCCCTGGCCTGCTCGACCGCGTGCGGTGCGAAGTCGATGCCGAGCACGTCGTAACCCAATCGGGTGAGCAGGATCGTGTGTTCGCCGGTCCCACAACCGACGTCCAGCACCTTGCTGTGAATCCAGCCGGCCCGTTGCAGCTCGACGATCGCGGGCTGTGGTTCGCCGATCACCCATGGCGCAGAGCGGGAGCGGTAGGCCTCGTCGAACCGGTCTAGCGGTGGTGTGGTCTCCATGTAGTGCAGTGTTGTACCTGAACCCGACTTGAGGTCAACCCCCGGACCCAGCCGCGATGACGGCCTGGTACACACATCGATATGAGGAGGGAGGCGTTGATGTCTGTGACCGACGCCGAGGCCATCGCCGACGTGGCCGACCGTCTGTTCGAGGCGATCGAGCAGAGCGACATCGGGATGGTCGAACAGCTGTGGAACTCCGACGTGGTCGTCTGGAAGGTTGCTGACCGCGACCGCGACAGGGAGCGTGCGCTGCGGGTCATCGCCTGGTTCGTCAACACGACCACCGACCGCCGGTACGAGATCCTCGACCGCCAGTTTTTCGACGGCGGTTTCGTACAGCAACACATCCTGCACGCCAACGGCCGCAACGGCGGATCGATCTCGCTGCGGGTCTGCATCGTTGTCAAGTTAGGGGCCAACGGTCTGATCAGTCGTATCGACGAGTACTTCGATCCGGTCGAGATCGCCCCACTGCTGGAGTGACCGATTCATTCGGAGGTGACATGGCAAGGACACAAGAGCTTCTCAGCAATCCGGTATCCGTCGGCGTCTGGAACATCGATCCGCACCGGTCGACGATCGGGTTCAAGGCCAAGTCGATGTGGGGCCTCGCGCCGGTCAAGGGCCGTTTCACAGAGTTCAGCGGTGATGGCCAAATCATGGACACCCAAACGATTTTCGGCCGCATCGATATCCACGCCGCATCGGTGGACACCAAGATACGCAAGCGCGACGACCACTTGCGCTCCGCGGACTTCCTCGAAGCAGAGAAGTTTCCCGATATCAGCGTGGTGGTCACCGGTGCCGAGGCCATCGACAGCGACACCGTGGACCTGCGAGCACAACTCACCGTCAAAGGCACGACTGCACCGTTGCCGCTGCGGACCAAGGTCGCAGTCCTCGACGATGGCGCGGTGCGCCTGCGCGCTCAGGCCGCCATCGACCGCAAGGACTTCGGCGTCGACGGCAACATGATTGGGATGGTGTCCGACAAGGCGACGATTTCCGCCGACGTCGTGTTCCGGCGCGGATAGCATCTGGCACATGACCCAGCCGTCCTCCTCGCTCCGCATCCTCGTCTACAGCGACAACCCGAGGACCCGCGAGCAGGTAAAGCTGGCGCTGGGCAAGCGGGTGCACCCCGACCTTCCCGAGCTGACCTATGTCGAGGTGGCAACGCCGCCGATGGTGATCAGGCAGATGGATGACGGCGGCTTCGATCTGGTCATCCTGGATGGGGAGGCCACCCCCGCCGGCGGCCTGGGGATCGCCAAACAGCTCAAGGACGAGATTGCCGACTGCCCGCCCATCCTGGTGCTGACCGGACGCGCCGACGACAAATGGCTGGCCAGCTGGTCACGCGCCGACGCCGCGGTTCCCCACCCGATCGACCCGATCCGTTTGGGTGATGCGGTGGTGTCGCTACTGCGCGCACCCGTGCAGTAGTCGCGACGCGAATTACCCTGCCAGGCTTGCCTTTTCGGGGCACGCCAACATCGCCGCGTGCAGCTACTAGTGACTCTAACCAAAATGCGTGGCACCCGTCAGGAAGCTCGCTAGGGTGTGGGTAAGCTCACATCGACAGCCCACGAGGGAGCGCGTTTTCGGCATGAACCTGTACACCCCAATCCTGGTTCTCGGCGCGATCGCGGCTGCGTTTGCCGTGGGTTCGGTCGGCATTGCTCTGCTGACCGGGCCACGCCGTTACAACCGATCGAAGTTGGAAGCCTACGAATGCGGCATTGAACCGGTGCCGGAGCTGGCCTCCGCCCACTCGGCAGGCCAGCGGTTTCCGATCAAGTACTACCTGACCGCGATGTTGTTCATCGTGTTCGACATCGAGATCGTGTTTCTCTATCCATGGGCGGTGGCGTTCGACAGCCTGGGGGTGTTCGCGCTGGTAGAGATGCTTCTTTTCATGGTTGTGGTGTTCGTCGCCTACGCCTACGTGTGGCGTCGAGGAGGCCTGAATTGGGACTAGAAGAACGGCTGCCGGGCGGAATCCTGCTGTCCACCGTGGAGAAGGTGGCCGGCTATGTCCGTAAGGGCTCGCTGTGGCCTGCGACGTTTGGCCTGGCCTGCTGTGCCATCGAGATGATGGCCACGGCCGGACCGCGTTTTGATATCGCCCGGTTCGGGATGGAGCGGTTCTCCGCGACGCCGCGGCAGGCCGACCTGATGATCGTCGCCGGGCGTGTCAGCCAGAAGATGGCGCCCGTGCTGCGGCAGGTCTATGACCAGATGGCAGAGCCCAAGTGGGTGCTGGCGATGGGCGTGTGTGCCTCGTCGGGTGGCATGTTCAATAACTACGCCGTCGTGCAAGGCGTCGATCACGTCGTCCCGGTCGACATCTATTTGCCCGGATGTCCGCCGCGGCCGGAGATGCTGCTGCACGCGATCCTCAAGCTGCACGCCAAGATTCAGGAGATGCCGCTTGGCGTCAACCGCGAGGAAGCGATCCGTGAAGCCGAACAGGCGGCGCTGTCGATCACCCCGACGATAGAGCTCAAAGGGTTGCTGCGGTGATGAGCCACTCGGGCGAGGAACAGACAGCAGTGGGCGAGAGCAGCAACGGAAGCAACGGCAGCGATGCCCCCGAGGTGATTGGCGTGCGCCGCGGCATGTTCGGGGCCAAGGGCAGCGGCGACACGTCGGGCTACGGCCGTCTGGTGCGTCCGGTCGCGATGCCGGGCAGTTCACCGAGGCCGTACGGCGGCTACTTTGACGAGGTCGTAGATACCCTCGCCGACGCGCTCGGCGAGGAGTCGTTTGCCGCGGCGATCGAACGCGTGGTGGTCTTCCGTGACGAACTGACGCTCGAGGTGCGGCGTGAGCACCTGCCCGCGGTAGCGCAGGCGGTTCGCGACCATCCGGGGCTACGGTTCGAGCTGTGCCTGGGCGTGTCCGGGGTGCACTATCCCGACGACACCGGCCGCGAGCTGCACGCCGTCTACCCGCTCATGTCCATCACCCACAACCGCCGCATCCGGTTGGAGGTCGCGGCGCCGGACGCCGATGCGCACATCCCGTCGCTGTTCGGCGTCTACCCCACGACCGACTGGCACGAGCGCGAGACCTACGACTTCTTCGGCATCGTCTTCGACGGCCATCCCGCGCTCACCCGCATCGAAATGCCCGATGACTGGGAGGGGCATCCGCAACGCAAGGACTACCCGTTGGGCGGCATACCCGTGGAGTACCACGGCGCCGAGATTCCACCGCCCGATGAGCGGAGGGCCTACAACTGATGAGTACACCCACAACTCCGCCTGAGAACGGCGGCACCTCCCCCGCGGGCACCGACACGGTGGTGATGGTCGGTGGCCAGGACTGGGAGCAGGTCGCCGCTGCCGCCGCCGAGGCCCAGCCGGGTGAGCGCATTGTGGTCAACATGGGTCCGCAGCACCCGTCCACCCATGGCGTGCTTCGGCTGATCCTGGAGATCGAGGGCGAGACCATCACCGAGGCCCGCTGCGGGATCGGCTATCTGCACACCGGCATCGAGAAGAACCTCGAATACCGCAACTGGACCCAGGGCGTCACGTTCGTGACCCGAATGGATTACCTGTCACCGTTTTTCAACGAAACCGCGTACTGCCTCGGCGTCGAAAAACTGCTCGGGGTCACCGACGACATCCCCGAGCGCGCCACCGTCATCCGCGTGATGATGATGGAACTCAACCGGATCTCGTCACATTTGGTCGCGCTGGCGACCGGCGGGATGGAACTCGGCGCGATGTCGGCCATGTTCTACGGGTTCCGCGAACGCGAACAGATCCTCTCCGTGTTCGAGACGGTCACCGGGCTGCGAATGAACAGCGCCTACGTCCGCCCCGGCGGGCTGGCCGCCGACCTGCCCGACGAAGCGATCCCCCAGATCCGCGACCTACTTCAGTTGCTGCCCAAGCGGTTACAGGATCTTGAGGACCTGCTCAACGAGAATTACATCTGGAAGGCCCGCACGGTTGGTGTCGGCTACCTCGATTTGGCCGGCTGCATGGCGCTGGGCATCACCGGACCGGTACTGCGCTCTACCGGGTTGCCGCACGACCTGCGCAGGGCCCAGCCGTACTGCGGCTACGAGACATACGACTTCGACGTCATCACCGACGATGGCTGCGATTCCTACGGCCGCTACATCATTCGGGTCAAGGAGATGCGTGAGTCGATCAAGATCGTCGAGCAGTGCGTAGACAGGCTGGCCCGGTTGTCCTCACAACCCGTGATGATTCAGGACAAGAAGCTGGCCTGGCCAGCCGATCTGAAGGTCGGCCCCGACGGCCTTGGGAACTCACCGGAACACATCGCCAAGATCATGGGTCACTCCATGGAGGGTCTGATCCACCACTTCAAGCTTGTCACCGAGGGCATCCGGGTGCCTGCCGGTCAGGTCTACGTCGCGGTCGAGTCGCCGCGCGGCGAGCTCGGCGTGCACATGGTGTCCGACGGCGGCACCAGACCGTATCGCGTGCATTACCGCGACCCCTCGTTCACCAACCTGCAAGCCGTGGCGGCGATGTGCGAAGGCGGCATGGTAGCCGACGCGATCGCCGCGGTGGCGTCGATCGACCCGGTGATGGGCGGGGTGGACCGCTGATGAGCGCTCGCGCGAAGAAGAGAGGGCGCTGATGAGCGCTCGCGCGAAGAAGAGACAGTCATGAGTGTGTTCCTCGAACTCGGGCAGCGGCCCGACGAGCCAGGCCCGCCGATCCACGGGAGGGGATCATATCTGGCCGATGTGGCGGCACGTCTGGATGCCGACGCCAAGGAAATTATCGCCCGCTACCCGAGCGGGCGATCCGCGCTGTTGCCGCTGCTGCATCTGGTCCAGTCCGAGGACAGCTGCCTCACCCCGGCGGGAATTGCGTTCTGCGCCGCCCAACTCGGGCTGACCGACGCCGAGGTCACCGCGGTGGCTACGTTCTATTCCATGTATCGGCGCACGCCGACCGGCGAGTATCTGGTCGGGGTATGCACGAACACGCTGTGCGCGATCATGGGCGGCGACGCGATTCTCGAAGCGCTGCAAGACCAACTGGGCATCCACGCCGGGCAGACCACTGACGACGGTCGGGTCACCCTTGAGCACGTCGAATGCAACGCCGCGTGCGACTATGCACCGGTCGTGATGGTCAACTGGGAGTTCTTCGACAACCAGACACCATCATCGGCCCGCGACCTCGTCGACGGGCTGCGCGCAGGCGAACCCCCCGTGCCGACCCGCGGCGCGCCGCTGTGCACATTCCAGGAGACGGCCAGAACCCTTGCAGGGCTGCCCGATTCGCGAGGGTCTGGTGGCGACGTCGGAGGTGCCACCCTCGCAGGACTGCGGGTGGCCCAGGCACTGGGCATGACGGCACCGGACGCGGCTGAGGCAACGGACTCGCACGCCACACCCGACGACACAAAGGCGGCAGCGGAGGCGACGAAGGACCAACCAGCACCTGGCCCGTCGACAACCGTGCCACCCAAACGGTCGACGCCCGAAACTGAGCCGAAAGCAACGGATTCCGACAAATGACCCAGTTGACACCCGTGTTGAGCAGGTTCTGGGATGAGCCGGAACCGTGGTCCCTTGACACCTACCGCCGCCACGACGGCTACCGCGCACTGGAGCGGGCGTTGGGCATGGATCCGGACGGTGTCATTGCACTGGTGAAGGATTCGGGCCTGCGCGGTCGCGGCGGCGCAGGGTTCCCGACCGGGACGAAGTGGTCGTTCATCCCGCAGGGCGACACTGGCGCTGGCGCGAAGCCGCATTACCTGGTCATCAACGCCGACGAATCCGAACCCGGTACCTGCAAAGACATCCCGCTGATGCTGACGACGCCGCATTTCCTCGTGGAGGGGGCGATCATCGCGGCGTATGCGATCCGGGCACATCACGCGTTTATCTATGTGCGGGGCGAGGTCGTTCCTGTGTTGCGCCGGCTGCAGACCGCGGTCGCCGAAGCCTACGACGCGGGATATCTCGGTAAGGATATTCGCGGCACCGGTTTCGATCTGGAGTTGATCGTGCACGCAGGTGCGGGCGCCTACATCTGCGGCGAGGAGACCGCGCTGCTGGACTCGCTCGAGGGCCGCCGCGGCCAGCCAAGGCTGAGACCGCCGTTCCCCGCGGTGGCCGGTCTGTATGCCTGCCCGACCGTGGTCAACAACGTGGAATCCATTGCCAGCGTGCCTCCGATCTTGCTCAACGGCGTCGACTGGTTCCGGGCGATGGGCTCCGAGAAATCGCCCGGGTTCACGCTGTATTCGCTATCCGGACACGTCAACACCCCAGGACAGTACGAAGCACCGCTCGGCATCACCCTGCGCGAACTATTGGAGTATGCGGGTGGGGTGCGGGCCGGACACTCACTGAAATTCTGGACACCAGGCGGTTCGTCGACCCCGCTGCTGACTGACGAACACCTTGATGTGCCACTGGATTACGAAGGCATGGCCGGCGTGGGATCGATGCTGGGCACCAAGGCGCTGCAGATCTTCGACGAAACCACCTGCGTGGTCCGCGCGGTGCGCCGCTGGACTGAGTTCTACGCGCACGAGTCCTGCGGGAAATGCACGCCCTGCCGCGAGGGCACGTACTGGCTCGCGCAGATCTACGAACGCCTGGAGACCGGCGCGGGCACCGAGGAAGACATCCAGAAGCTGCTCGACATCTCCGACACCATATTCGGAAAGTCGTTCTGCGCGTTGGGCGACGGCGCGGCCAGCCCGATCCTGTCGTCGATCAAGTTCTTCCGAGACGAGTATGTCGCGCACCTCGACGGAGGCTGTCCGTTCGATCCGCACGCCTCGACGCTGATGGCCACCGAAGGAGTTGGTGCCTAGTGACGCAGACCGCTGACACCGGCACCGCCGCCACACCGGTCGAAATGGTCAACCTGACCATCGACGACGTGGAAGTCAATGTGCCCAAAGGCACTTTGGTGATTCGCGCCGCCGAGTTGATCGGCGTCCAGATCCCGCGGTTCTGCGATCACCCGCTGCTGGATCCGGTGGGTGCCTGCAGGCAGTGCCTGGTCGAGGTGGAGGGGCAGCGCAAGCCGATGGCGTCCTGCACCACGACGGTCACACCTGACATGGTGGTGCGTACGCAGTACACCTCGGAGGCGGCGGACAAGGCGCAGCACGGGGTGATGGAACTCCTGCTGATCAACCATCCGCTGGACTGCCCGGTCTGCGACAAGGGCGGAGAGTGCCCGCTGCAGAACCAGGCGATGTCCAATGGTCGGGTCGAAACACGGTTCGAGGACGTCAAACGAACCTTCCCTAAGCCGATCAACATCTCGTCGCAGGTACTGCTTGACCGGGAACGCTGTGTGCTGTGCGCGCGCTGCACCCGGTTCTCCGATCAGATCGCAGGCGATCCGTTCATCGAGTTGCTGGAACGCGGTGCGCTGCAACAGGTCGGCATCGCCCCGGGCCAACCGTTCCAGTCGTACTTCTCCGGCAATACCGTGCAGATCTGTCCGGTCGGCGCGCTCACCGGCGCCGCATACCGGTTCCGCGCCCGGCCGTTCGATCTGGTCTCCAGTCCCAGCGCGTGTGAGCACTGCGCGTCGGGGTGCGCCCAGCGCACCGACCACCGGCGGGGAAAAGTACTGCGCCGCTTGGCCGGTGATGACCCGCAGGTGAATGAGGAATGGAACTGCGACAAGGGTCGCTGGGCGTTCACCTACACGACGGTCGGTGACCGCATCACCACCCCGCTGGTTCGCGACGAGGACGGCAAGCTTCGGCCCGCGTCCTGGTCGGAAGCGCTCGGCGTCGCGGGGGCCGGGCTGGCCGCCGCGAACGGCAGCGCCGGCGTGCTCGTCGGTGGGCGGGCCACCGCAGAGGACGCCTACGCCTACTCGAAGTTTGCGCGAATAGTGCTGGGCACCAACGACATCGATTTCCGCGCACGACAGCACAGCGACGAGGAGACCGCGTTCCTCGCGGCGCACGTGGCCGGCCAGCCGATGGCCGTGACCTATGCGGATCTGGACAACGCCCCTGCCGTTCTGCTGGTGGGCTTCGAGCCAGAAGAGGAATCGCCGATCGTGTACCTGCGGCTGCGCAAGGCGGCCCGCAAGAACGCGCTGCAGGTTACCTCGATCGCGCCGTTCGCGACGCGCGGGCTGACGAAGATGAAGGGCACGCTGATCGGGTGCGCGCCGGGCGCCGAGGCCACCGCGCTCGACGACCTCGCCGCCGACGACGCAAAGCTGAAGCTTCCCGGCGCGGTCATCCTGGTCGGCGAGCGACTCGCCGGCTCCCCTGGTGCGTTCTCGGCCGCAAGCAGATTGGCGGCCGCGACCGGTGCCCGGTTGGCATGGGTGCCGCGGCGCGCCGGCGAACGCGGTGCCCTGGAAGCCGGTGCGCTGCCCGGCCTCTTGCCCGGCGGCCGCCCCATGGGAGACGCGTCGGCCCGCGCGCAGACCGCTGCCGCCTGGAACGTAGACGAGCTGCCGACCGCCGAAGGCCGTGACACCACCGCGATTCTGACCGCTGCCCGCGCCGGCGAACTGGGCGCGCTGCTGATCGGTGGCGTCGAGCTCGCCGACCTGCCCGACCCCGATGCCGCCCTTGCGGCCGTCGACGCAGCGCCGTTCGTGGTCAGCCTGGAATTGCGGGAGAGCGCGGTGACTGCCCTCGCTGATGTGGTGTTCCCTGTCGCGCCGGTGGTGGAGAAGGCGGGTTCATTCGTCAACTGGGAAGGCCGGATTCGGCCGTTCGAGCCGTCCTTGCAGACCAATGCCTACCCCGACCTGCGGGTGCTGAGCTTCCTTGCCGACGAGATCGGCGTCGACCTCGCCGTGCCGAACGCGCTGGCCGCCGGGGAGGAAATGGCGCGCCTCGGGCTCTGGGTCGGCCAACGGCCCGGCGCGCCGCAGGTGTCACCAGACCGGCTGTCGCCCCCCGGCGCAGGTCAGGCGGTACTCGCGAGCTGGCGGATGCTGCTCGACGCGGGGCGGCTGCAGGACGGCGAACCCTACCTCGCCGGAACCGCCCGCCTGCCGGTCGCGCGGCTGTCGACGGCCACCGCAAGCGAGATCGGGGCCGCTGAAGGCGATCTGGTCACCGTCAGCTCCGAGCGCGGTGAGATCACCCTGCCGCTGGCGGTTACCGAGATGCCGGACCGCGTGGTCTGGCTTCCACTGAACTCCGTCGGCTCTGCTGTCAACGTTCAACTGGGCGTGACGGCGGGTGGCGTGGTGTCGATCGGGCGGGCAGAGCAGTGAGGTACCCCGATCCGACGCTGTTCGGCCATGACCCGTGGTGGTTGATCCTCGCCAAGGCGCTCGGGATCTTCGTATTCCTGGTGCTGACGGTGCTGGTAGCGATCCTGCTCGAGCGCAAGATCCTCGGACGGATGCAGATGCGCCCCGGCCCCAACCGGGTCGGCCCGTGGGGCCTGCTGCAGTCGCTGGCCGACGGCATCAAACTGGCGCTCAAGGAACCCATCATTCCTGCCGGGGTCGACAAGTTCGTCTACCTTGTGGCTCCGGTCATTTCCGTCATTCCCGCATTCCTGGCGTTCGCCGTTATTCCGATGGGTGGTGAGGTGTCGGTGTTCGGGCACCGAACCGCGTTGCAGTTGACCGACATGCCCGTAGCGGTGCTCTACATCCTTGCGGTCACATCGATCGGCGTGTACGGCATCGTGCTTGCCGGCTGGGCGTCCGGGTCCACCTATCCCCTGCTGGGCGGGCTGCGCTCGAGCGCACAGGTGATCTCCTACGAGATCGCGATGGCGCTCTCGTTCGCCACGGTGTTCATCTACGCCGGCACCATGTCGACCTCCGGCATCGTCGCCGCGCAGGAGGGCAGGTGGTACGTCTTCCTGCTGCTGCCGTCCTTCCTGGTGTACGTGACGGCGATGGTCGGCGAAACCAACCGGGCGCCTTTCGATCTGCCCGAGGCCGAGGGAGAGCTCGTCGGCGGATTCCACACCGAGTACTCGTCGCTGAAGTTCGCGATGTTCATGCTCGCCGAGTACATCAACATGACCACGGTATCGGCGCTTGCCTCCACGCTGTTTCTCGGTGGCTGGCACGCCCCATGGCCGATCAACATGTGGGACGGCGCAAACACCGGCTGGTGGGCGCTGGTGTGGTTCATCGCCAAGGTGTGGGCGTTCCTGTTCTTCTTCATGTGGCTGCGCGCGACGCTGCCCCGGCTGCGCTACGACCAGTTCATGGCATTGGGCTGGAAGGTCCTCATCCCGGTGTCGCTGGTCTGGATCATGATCGTCGCGATCACACACAGCCTGCGCACCCACGGCTACGCCGCGGCGGCCACGGGATTGATCACCGTGGGCATCGTGGTGGCCTTGATCCTGCTGTTCGCACTCTGGCGAGTATTGCGGGCCAGGGCCATTCGGAACATTCCGCAACCACCTGTCGGTGAGGGCGGTTTCCCAGTGCCGCCCCTCCCCAGCCATGGGACAGCAGCCACGAAGGAGCGAGCAGATGCCTAAGTTCCTCGACGCGATCAAGGGATTCGCAGTCACGTTCGGCACCATGTTCAAAAAGACGATCACCGAACAGTATCCGGAGAAGCCGGGCCCGGTCGCAAAGCGCTATCACGGCCGCCACCAACTCAATCGGTATCCCGACGGGCTGGAGAAATGCATAGGCTGCGAGTTGTGCGCCTGGGCCTGCCCGGCCGACGCCATCTACGTCGAGGGCGCCGACAACAACGCCGAGGAGCGGTATTCGCCAGGCGAGCGTTACGGGCGGGTCTACCAGATCAACTATCTGCGCTGTATCGGCTGCGGCTTGTGCATCGAAGCCTGTCCCACCCGCGCGCTGACCATGACCAATGAGTACGAAATGGCAGACGACAACCGCGCCGACCTGATCTGGGGCAAGGATAAGCTGCTGGCGCCATTGCAATCCGGAATGCTGGCTCCGCCACACGAGATGGCGCCGGGCAGCACCGACGACGACTACTACCTCGGAAAGATCAAGCCCCTTTCGCGCACGCGAGGAGCACAAGAAGTTACCGAGGATGCGCGGTGACGATTCACTACCTCGCGGCGCTCACCGCGGAGACCGCCGGGCACACCACGACAGCCGAGGCCGTGCTGTTCTGGGTGCTCGCCGTTGTGGCGCTGGTCGGCGCGATCGGTGTGGTGGCCGCGCCGAAGGCGGTTTACTCGGCAATGTTTCTGGCCAGCACGATGATCGCGCTGGCGGTGCTCTACATCGCGCAGGACGCGCTGTTCCTCGGCATCGTGCAGGTGGTGGTTTACACCGGCGCGGTGATGATGCTGTTCCTGTTCGTGGTGATGCTGATCGGCGTCGACCTATCCGAGTCGCTGGTGGAAACCATTCGCGGGCAACGCATCGCGGCGATCGTGATCGGTGTTGGTTTCGGGATTCTCCTCATCGCTGGAATCGGAAACGTCTCGGTCGCCGGGTTCACCGGCCTCGCGCAGGCCAACGCGAACGGCAACGTTCAGGGGCTGGCTGCGCTGATCTTCACCAAGTACTTGTGGGCGTTCGAACTCACCGGGCCGCTGCTCATCACGGCCGCCCTCGGCGCTATGGTGCTGGCCCACCGCGAACGCTGGGAACGGCGTAAGACGCAACGTGAGCTCGCCACGGAGCGGTTCCGGCCCGGCGGGCACGCCACCACAATGCCCAATCCCGGTGTGTACGCCCGGCACAACGCCGTCAACGTGCCCGCGCGTCTGCCCGACGGAACGGGATCGGCGCTGTCAGTCAGCACCGTCCTGCACAACCAACCCGTCCAGATGCCGACCAACGGCAGGAACGGTGAAGATGAATCCTGACAATTATCTCTACCTGTCGGCGTTGTTGTTCACGGTCGGCGCAGCCGGCGTGCTGCTTCGCCGCAACGCGATTGTCATGTTCATGTGTGTGGAGTTGATGCTCAACGCGGCGAACCTGGCATTCGTCGCGTTCTCCCGCATGCACGGCCATCTGGACGGCCAGGTGGTGGCGTTCTTCACCATGGTGGTCGCCGCATGTGAGGTGGTGGTCGGCCTCGCGATCATCATGACCGTCTTCCGCACCCGCCGTTCGGCTTCGGTCGACGAAGCCAGTCTGCTGAAACACTGAGGCTGTTATGACAACTCTGGTGTGGCTGGTGATCGCCCTCCCGCTGGCGGGTGCGGCCATCCTGCTGCTCGCGGGCAGACGATCCGACACCTGGGGTCACCTGCTGGGCTGCCTGGCAGCCCTCGCATCGTTCGCCGCAGGCGTCGTGCTGTTCGTCGACATGCTCGGCCGCCACGCAGAAGACCGGGTGGTTCATGAGACGCTGTTCTCGTGGGTTCCGGTGGGCGGCCTGCACGTGGACTTCGGCCTGCAGCTGGATGCGCTGTCGATGTGTTTCGTGCTGCTGATCACCGGGGTCGGCTCGCTGATCCACATCTATTCGATCGGCTACATGGCCGAAGATCCCGAGCGCAGGCGGTTTTTCGCCTACCTCAACCTCTTTCTCGCCGCGATGCTGCTGCTGGTGCTGGCCGACAACTACCTCGGCCTTTATGTCGGGTGGGAAGGCGTGGGCCTGGCGTCGTACCTGTTGATCGGGTTCTGGTCGTACAAGCCGTCGGCGGCCACCGCGGCCAAGAAGGCGTTCGTGGTCAACCGCGTCGGCGACATGGGCCTGGCGATCGCGCTGATGGTGATGTTCGCTTACATCGGCTCGATCTCGTTCGCGGGTGTCTTTTCGGCCGCACCCCGGCTCGGTGAAGGCACACTGACCGCGATCGGGCTGCTGCTGTTGCTTGCCGCATGCGGCAAGTCGGCGCAGGTGCCGCTGCAGTCCTGGCTCGGCGACGCGATGGAGGGCCCCACCCCCGTCTCGGCGTTGATTCACGCCGCAACCATGGTCACCGCCGGCGTGTACCTGATCGTGCGGTCCGGTCCGGTGTTCAATCTTGCGCCCAACGCACAGTTGGGTGTGGTCATCGTCGGCGCGGCGACGCTGCTGTTCGGGGCGATCGTCGGCTGCGCCAAGGACGACATCAAGAAAGCGCTTGCGGCAAGCACAATGAGCCAGATCGGCTACATGGTGCTGGCCGCCGGGCTGGGCCCGGCCGGATATGCGTTCGCGATCATGCACCTACTCACCCACGGCTTCTTCAAGGCCGGACTGTTCCTAGGCGCCGGGTCGGTCATGCACGCCATGAACGACGAGGTGAACATGCGCCGCTACGGCGGGCTGCGCAAGGCGCTGCCGATCACGTTCGCGACCTTCGGGCTCGGCTACCTCGCGATCATCGGTGTGCCGCCGCTGGCCGGGTTCTTCTCCAAGGACGGCATCATCGAGGCCGCCCTCGGCTCCGGCGGCGTCAAAGGTCCGATCCTGGGCGGCGCTGCGATCCTCGGCGCAGGCATCACCGCGTTCTACATGACCCGCGTGATGCTGATGACCTTCTTCGGCGAAAAGCGCTGGGCTTCCCCGGCGAGCGACGCGACGGGACACTCGGAGGCCGCTCATCCCCACGAGTCACCCGCCGTCATGACCTGGCCGATGATCCTGCTGGCCGTCGGCTCGGTGGCGTCGGGCGGATTCCTCGCCATCGGCGGCACCCTGCAACACTGGCTCGAACCCGTCGTCGGCGCACACGAAGAGGCACACGCGACGCCGGTGTGGGTGGCCACCACGGTGATCCTCGTCGTAGTCGCCGCGGGAATCGCGATCGCCTACCGCATGTACGGCACCCGCGCCGTGCCTGAAGACGTGCCCGCCGGGTCCGCACTCACCGTGGCGGCACGTCAGGATCTCTACGGCGACGCATTCAACGAGCGGGTGTTCATGCGGCCGGGGCAGCTCCTCACCAAGGGTCTCGTCGAGATCGACGACGACGCGGTCGACGGGGCCGCGAACGGGCTGGCCGCACTCGTCGGCCGCATCTCGAACGGGTTCCGCCAGCTGGAAACCGGTTTCGTCCGCTCATATGCCCTGTCGATGTTGGCCGGAGCGGCCCTGCTGGTCGCCGCGATCCTGGCGGTGCGGCTGTGGTGACCTCTTTCCCTTGGCTCACCGTCCTGTGGGCGATTCCGATGGTCGGCGCGGCACTCGTAATGCTGCTGCCCGCCTCGCAACGCGCCGTGGCCAAGTGGCTCGCGCTACTGATCTCGATCGCCGTCCTCGGGGTGACATTGGTGGTCGCTGTCGGATTCGAACCTGGAGGCGACCAATACCAGTTCGTCGAATCCCAAACGTGGATCCCGTCGTTCGGCACCGGCTACATCCTCGGTGTCGACGGCATCGCACTCGTCCTGGTGGTTCTGACGGCCGTGCTGGTGCCACTGCTGATCATCGCGGGCTGGAACGATGCCAGCGACCAAATCGGCTGGGCAGGACGGTCGGTGCACACGTACTTCGCGTTGACTCTGGCGGTCGAGGGCATGGTGCTGATGTCGCTCGTCTCGCTGGACGTGCTGCTGTTCTACGTGTTCTTCGAGGCCATGCTGATCCCGATGTACTTCCTGATCGGCGGATTCGGCGCTAACCGCGCTGCGTCTTCCAAGGCGGCGGTGAAGTTCCTGCTGTACAACCTCTTTGGCGGCCTGATCATGCTCGCCGCGGTGATCGGCCTGTACGTGGTGACCGCGCAGAGTGACGCGTTTGCTTCCGGCACGTTCGATTTCCGCGCGATCGTCGCCGCGGTGTCCAGCGGTCAGTTCGTCGTGAGCCCGGCGGTGATGAACCTGTTGTTCGGCGGGTTCATGTTCGCGTTCGCGGTCAAGGCGCCGCTGTGGCCGTTTCATCGGTGGCTGCCCGACGCCGCCGTGGAGGCCACGCCGGCCAGCGCCGTGCTGATGATGGCCGTCATGGACAAGGTCGGCACATTCGGCATGCTGCGCTACTGCCTGCAGCTGTTCCCCGACGCCTCAATGTACTTCCGGCCGCTGATCATCACGTTGGCCGTGATCGGGATCGTCTACGGCGCGATAGTCGCGATCGGCCAGGTCGACGTCATGCGACTGATCGCCTACACGTCGATATCCCACTTCGGGTTCATCATCCTCGGCATCTTCGTGATGACGACTCAGGGCCAGTCGGGGTCAACGCTCTACATGGTCAATCACGGCATCTCGACCGCGGCGCTGTTCCTGATCGCCGGATTCCTGGTGTCGCGCAGGGGTACTCGCCTGATAAACGCCTACGGCGGCGTGCAGAAGGTCGCGCCCGTGCTGGCAGGCACCTTCCTGGTCGCCGGTCTCGCGACGTTGTCGCTACCCGGCCTGGCGCCGTTCATCAGCGAATTCCTGGTCCTGATCGGAACATTCACGCGCTACCCGGCCTTCGCGGTGTTCGCGGCAACCGCGCTGGTGCTGTCCGCTCTCTACATCCTGTGGATGTACCAGCGGATGATGACCGGCCCGGTCAAGGACGGCAACGATCGCCTGCGTGACCTGCTACCGCGCGAAATCGCCGTTGTCGCACCTCTTATCGCGCTGCTGCTGGTGCTCGGGGTGTATCCCAAACTGGCTCTCGATGTGATCAACCCTGCGGTCAGCCACACGCTGACCACCATCAATCAGCCTGACCCGGCACCCAAGATCGCGGAAGGGCCGCAACGATGACTCAAGCCCTTGGGATGCTTACCCCCAGCGTGGAGTACGGCCTGCTCTCCCCCATGCTGATCGTGCTCGGTGTGGCCGTCGTTGGTGTCCTCGTCGAGGCATTCCTGCCCCGTCAGCAGCGTTACGCCGCCCAACTGGTGCTCAGCCTCGGCGGGCTGGTCGTCGCGTTCGTGGCGGTCGTAGCTCTCGCCCGGGACATGCACGGCACCGGACGCACCGCTGTGATGGGCGCCGTCGCCGTCGACGCCCCGACTCTGTTCCTGCAGGGCACCATCCTGCTGGTTGGCGTGCTCGGCATCCTGCTCATCGCCGAACGACGCATCCCCGCACCTGCGGACGACGAGCCGGGGCCCGGCCTGGATGCGTTCACTCCACAGGCATCGGCGGTCGCGGGAAGTCTCGTCGAAAAGTTGGCCACCAAGGCCGGCGTCATGCAGACCGAGGTATTCCCGCTGACGATGTTCGCCATCGGCGGCATGCTGTTGTTCCCGGCCTCGGACGATCTACTGACCATGTTCATCGCGCTCGAGGTGCTGTCACTGCCGCTATACCTGTTGTGTGGGCTGGCCCGCAGGCGGCGCCTGCTCTCACAGGAAGCTTCTGTGAAGTACTTTCTGCTGGGCGCATTTTCCTCTGCGTTCTTCCTCTACGGCGTGGCCATGCTGTATGGCTATGCCGGCACTCTGGATCTCGGCGGCATCGCCGATGCGGTGGCGTCCGGCTCGGGCAAGAGGTCGCTGGCGTTGATCGGCACCGCGCTCCTGCTCGTCGGAGTGCTGTTCAAGGTCGGGGCGGCGCCGTTCCACTCGTGGATTCCGGACGTGTACCAGGGTGCTCCGACGCCGATCACCGCGTTCATGGCCGCTGCCACCAAGATCGCCGCGTTCGGCGCGATGCTGCGCATCTTCTACATCGCGCTGCCCGGTCTGCATGACGACTGGCGCCCAGTGATGTGGGCGATCGCGATCCTCACGATGGTGGTCGGCACCGTCACCGCCATCACCCAGAACGACGTCAAACGGATGCTGGGGTATTCGGCCGTTGCGCACACCGGGTTCATCCTGACCGGCGTCATCGCCCAGAACGAGGCAGGCGTGTCGTCGACGCTGTTCTACCTGTTCGCCTACGGGTTCAGCACTGTCGGCGCGTTCGCGGTGGTGGGCCTAGTCCGAAATCCCGAGGGCCAGGAGGACACTGCACTCGCCCGGTGGGCAGGTCTGGGCCGGCGGTATCCCGTTGTCGGCATTGTGTTTTCGCTGTTCCTGCTCGCTTTCGCCGGTATCCCGCTGACGAGCGGGTTCGTCAGCAAGTTCGCGGTCTTCAAGGCCGCGGGCGAGGGCGGCGCGATTCCGCTCGTCGTCATCGGCGTCATCGCCAGCGCCGTGGCCGCGTACTTCTATGTGCGGGTGATCGTGTTGATGTTCTTCACCGAGCCGCCCGACGACGCACCCGCGGTGGTGGTTCCGAGTGTGTTGACCACCGCGGTCGTCACGATCACTGCGGCCGTCACATTCGCGCTCGGCGCCCTGCCGCAGCCGGTACTGGACCTGGCGAACACCGCCAACCACTTCCTGCGCTAGATTCCGGACGCCGAAACTCACGTTCGGGCGTGAAAGTGCGAGAAGATTCCGACATTACGTCGATCTCGGCGAGGAAGTCATGACCGAGTCGCTTGTCCTCGTGGCCGACCACGGCGCGGTTCGGCTTCTCACGATGAACCGCCCAGCCGCCAGGAACGCGTTGAGCCGCGACCTGATCAGGGCGATCTACACCGCACTGACCGAGGCCGACGCCGACGACGCCGTTCGGGCTGTGGTGCTGACCGGGGCCGACCCGGCGTTCTGCGCCGGCGTCGACCTGAAGGAGGCGCAGCGCGACGGGCTGAAGTACTTCGAGGAGTTCCGATCGCAGAGCTGCATCGCCGCCGTCGCCAAGATGCGCACGCCGATCATCGGCGCGATCAACGGCGCGACGTTCACCGGCGGGCTGGAAATGGCGCTTGGTTGCGACTTCCTCGTGGCCTCCGAGCGGGCGGTATTCGCCGACACCCACGCCCGCGTCGGTATCCTGCCGGGCGGCGGTATGACCGCGCGACTCCCCCAGGTCGTCGGCCTGGCGATGGCACGACGGCTGTCGATGACGGGTGAGGTGGTCGACGCGGCCCGTGCCGAGCGGATCGGATTGGTCACCGAGGTGGTGCCCCACGGGCGGCTGCTCGACCGGTCGCTTGAGCTGGCCGCTCAGATCGCCGAGGTGCCAGGCCCGATCATGCTGGGGCTCAAGGAGATCTACACGACCGGCGCCGCGGCAGTGGTCAACCCCGGGCTGGCCGCCGAGGAGAAGATCGCCTACGCGCAACATCGGGATTTCGATGGCCTTGGCGACCAGTTCCGCGCGGTTTCCGAGCGCAACAAAGAGCAGATCGAGCCGCTCTAGGTGGCCGGCGGGCCGACTGAGTCGGCACCAGTCATCCGTCGGAGTTTGTAACAGCGGCTCCGTTCTCGTCTTCGTGGCGGATCCTGGAACCAGGTGGACCAGGACGAGGACGGAGCTGATATGTATAGATCACCGTTGTTGGGCGATGCGCGCCGGGCCCTTGTCGTCGTCGGCGCAGTGTTCGGTCTCGCGCTATCAGGCGCTGGTCTTGCGAGTGCCGCCGACCCGGTCCAGCTGAAGAGCCGATTGGGCGATTGGTGTATCGACGGCCCGAATGGGCACAACACTGCGACGATGGTCAACCCCTGTAATGGGTCGAAGTCTCAGCTCTGGCTTTTCAACGCTGCAGGGCAGTTCGAGAGCGTGGCCTTCCCCGGGGCCTGCCTGAGTATCAGCGGCGCAGCGGATGGCACCCCGGTGATCCTTGCGTCCTGTCAGACCAATGCGAACAACGAGCGCTGGAATTCCCAGACCAACGGTCAGATCACAAGTACCCTCGGTCCCTGCCTGAACGTTTTCGGCGGCGTCGCGCAGCCCGGGACTCCGGTGATCGCCTACCAGTGCGCCGCCGAGGTTGCCGACGAGGAGTGGGATAGCGTTCCGTGACGAGGCCGCGCTAGATCGACAGGGCGAACGGGTCGAACGGATAGTCGCTCCAGATCTGTTGTGACGCCTGCTCTGGATATCGGACCGTCCTGGAGCCGATGTCGAACACCCGCGTGAACTGCTCGGTGGGCTCGTACGCCGGCCAGCCGGGATCGCCGTCGGTCGCGAATGCACGCCAGGCTGCGCTCATTTCGAGGTGAAACTGCCTCGGCTTGCGGTGCGGATCCATAGAGCGCTGAGCCGATGGGCGAATCCAGCGTGCCGAACACCAGCGGGATCTCGGTGGTATGTGCCGCCCCGAACGAGGATGCGTCGAAACAGAACTCGTAGAGATGGGTGGCTCCGCCGCCGAGGGCGTGCGCCTGCGCGATGTGCAGCGTCGGCATCCGGTAGACGAAATCGGAGCATACGTGTTCGTATAGCTCAGCGTGGTTGGCACGCGGATACGCCGCCCGATAGGTTTGCGCGCCACCGGGTGTCGGCGGCAACAAGTCGAGCGCCCTCTCGGCTTGTTCCGCGGTGACGACGCCGCCGTTCTCGTGGACGACGTATCGATACTCATCGCGGTTGTGCCCGATCAACAGGTCGACTCCGCGGCCCGCCCCCGCCACGAGGGCACGGAAAGGGCTGTCGGGCAGTATCTCTCCGTCGATCACCGGCCCGAACTGCGACCGGCGCACTGCTAGGGGGTAGCCCCACCGATCTTGATATTCGTTGCCACCAGTGGCGTCGGCCAGCGCTTGGGGCGGGACATCCGTGAGGTCGGCGACCGTGGAGCGCAGGCCCAGCCTTTCGGCGACGACGCTTGCGACGTCGGCGGCGAGATCGGAGCCGAAGAGGAAGTTGGGCACGCTCTGGGCGATGCCGCGGTGGAACAGACCGGCGGCAGCGGGCATGACCATCAACATCGCGACCGATGCGGCGCCCGCCGATTCGCCGAAGACGGTGACGTTGTTCGGATCGCCGCCGAATCCGGCGATGTTGTCGTGCACCCACTGAAGCGCAGCGACCTGGTCGAGCAGTCCCCGGTTGGGCATTGCGCCGGCTATCAGCATGAAACCTTCACCGGCCACGCGGTAGTTGAGGCTGACGACTACCACACCGCCCGCCGCCAACCGGCGTCCGTCGCAATCGGATTCGTCCGACGCGCCGGTGGTGAACCTGCCACCGTAGAGCCACACCATGACCGGCAGGGCCGATGCACCCACATCCGGAGTCCACACGTTCACGGTCAACCACTCGTCGGACGATGTGAGGCGCATCGGCTGCGGTGGCGGAGATCCGAACTCGTCCGCATTGAGTACGCCATCCCACGGTTCGTGGGGCACCGGTGCGGCGAAGCGCAGCGGGCCGACCGGCGGCTGTGCGTACGGGATTCCGCGGAAGGCATGCACGCCGTCCTGCAGGGTTCCCCGAACCTTCCCTGTCTGCGTCGCGACGATTGTCACTCAACGATGGTGGCAGGCGTCAGGATTTCTTGCTGGGAATGACGATGATGACGATCAGCGTCAGGATGCTGAAGAACAGCCCCAGGATTCCCCATCCGATCGGGTTTCGCCCCTTCATGGCGGCCACCACGCCGCAGATGATGGCGGCGATGATGCTGCCGATCGCGACGAAGATGCCCTTGATGCCGCGCAGGATGAGACCTGCTGCCTCGACGTTGTACTGGGCCGCCAGCACGACCGTGTGCAACATTGCGACCTCCTCACTTTGCACCAGTAGTTGCCGTCGAATTACCCCGTGCGCCGTTTAGTCGAAACGGATTCGCGCCAACACCCAGTCACTTCACAGATCGTCGCAAAATGAACTCGACCGTGCGTCGGCCTGTGAATTCCGGGCGCGGCGTCGTTGTCATGTCGACCTGGGTATGGGCCTGCTCCAGAACCGGGGTGTTCGGGTCGAGAACCGACAGATACACCTCATGCGCGGCGAGGGACGCGACCGCGCGGTCGAAACAGTCGTCGTCGATCACTTCTGCGTGGGTGACTTCCGGCCCGTTCTCGAACAGCCACCGCGGCGGTTTGGTGAGCGAGTCATATGCCGCCGCAACCGCCTTCGAGAACTCGACGTGGTCGCGCTGGTTCGGTGCCCCCGGCGCCCATTCCGGACCGCTGTAGACGGTGAGCACGAGATCAGGAGCCAAGGCGGTGATCGTGTCGGCGATCTTGGCACGCAACTCGGGTGTGTCGCGGATCTGACTGTCCGGGAAGTCCCAGAACTGCACGTCGTGGACGCCGACGATGGCGGCCGACCGAAGTTGTTCGGCTTCCCGTAGCGGCCCCGCCTCCTCGGGCGGCATGCCCGCGATGCCCACCTCACCCCGGCAAGCCAATGCGTAGCGGACGGTCTTTCCGTGCGACGTCCACTTGGCCACCGCCGCCGCGCAGCCGTACTCAGGATCGTCGGGATGCGGCACCAGCAGCAGCGCGGTACGCCAATCAGTCGGGAAGGCCTCGAGCATCGACGTCTATGTCACCACACCGTGGACCACGATGGCGGCCGTCTGCGCGACCCAGTCCTCGCCGAGCGGTTCGTCGGGCAGCAACAACACCCGCAGGAGCGTTGCCCCGCCGATCACCTCGACCAGCCGGTCGGGGTCGACATTGGCGTGTACCTCGCCCCGGCTGGCCGCGTCGGCCAGCCGCGTGCGCACCGCGACGAACACGTCGGTGAAGCGGCTCATGACACGCGCGTTGAGGTCGGCGTCGACGGCCATATCGGCGATCAGCCCCGGCAGCGCGGCACGCACAAGGGGGCTGGTGAACACGTCCCGGGCGGCGGCGATCATCGCGTGGATGTCCGCAGCGATGTCGCCAGGCGGCGTCTCGATCGCCGTGGGCGCCGCGGGGAAGGCCGCCTCGTGGACCAGTTCGGCCTTGCTCGACCACCGCCGATACAACGCGGTCTTGGTGGTTCCGGCGCGCTCGGCGACCGCGGCCATGGTCAGGTGCGAATATCCGATTTCCACAAGCAGATCCGCCGTGGCACGCAATATGGCAGCGTCGATGCGCGGATCCCGGGGGCGCCCGGCGCCCGGGGTCTTGTAAACCGAAGACGGGTCTGCTTTCATAACGCTACCCACCGTATCGTAATTACCGGCTTAAGGATGGATTCTCATGCCTACTGAACCGGCTGTCGAAGATGTCAGCCGCCTGGTGCATTCGAGTCGAGACGTCAGCGCGCTGCCCGACGTGATATCGGGCTGGCTGTCCACCGTGATGCCGGGCGGCGTCGCACCCGAGATCACCGTGGAAAGCGGCGTCGACGCGAACGGCATGTCGTCGGAGACGATCATCCTGACCGGCCGCTGGGACGAAGATGGGCAGCGCCGGGAAGAGAAGTGGGTTGCCCGGGTGGCGCCGACCGCGCAGGACGTTCCGGTGTTCTCGTCGTATCGGATGGACCACCAGTTCGACGTCATCCGGTTGGTGGGCGAGAACACAGACGTCCCGGTTCCTCGGGTGCGGTGGCTTGAATCGACAGGTTCGGTGCTCGGCACCCAGTTCTTCCTGATGGATTACGTCGAGGGCCAGGTGCCGCCGGACGTGATGCCGTACACGTTCGGCAACAACTGGTTCGCCGACGCCCCGGTCGAGCGTCAGCGCGAACTGCAAGACAGCACCGTCGAGGTGATCGCCAAACTGCATTCGATTCCCCACCCGGAGACGACGTTCGGGTTCCTCGCCGACGTCGCTGGGCCCGATGTCGCCGGCCAACCGGCTCCGGAACCGAACGCGTTGCGGCGCAACCTCAATTGGCTGCAGTCCTGGTACCAGTTCGCCGTCCCCGACATCGGGCGCTCGGAGCTGCTCGAGCGAGCGCTGGACTGGCTCGAGGCGAATTGGCCCGCCGACGTCGCGGCCACGGATCCGGTGCTGGTGTGGGGCGACTCCCGCGTCGGTAACGTGCTGTACTCCGACTTCCGGCCGGTCGCCGTCCTGGACTGGGAGATGGCGGTGCTCGGGCCGCGTGAAATGGATGTCGCGTGGATCATATTCGCGCACATGGTCTTTCAGGAGCTCGCCAGCCTGGCCGGCCTGCCGGGGCTGCCCGACTTCATGCGCGAAGCCGATGTCCGATCGACGTACGCCGAGCTGACCGGTGTCGAGCTTGGCGATCTGCATTGGTTCTACGTGTACTCCGGCGTGATCTGGGCGTGTGTGTTCATGCGAACCAGCGCCCGGCGTGTGCGGTTCGGCGAGATCGAGAAACCCGACGACGTGGAGTCGCTTTTCTATCACGGCTCGGTGCTCAAACGGCTGATTGAGGAGGCGTAATGCTCGGCCCCATGGATGAATTCCCGGTGCACCAAGTTCCGCGGCCGATC
>DASQCE010000166.1:0-8510 GCA_035634855.1 Mycobacterium sp. | reverse complement strand
CGAAACGGCCTGCTCGGTCTCGGAGTCCGACAGCTCACCAACGCCGAGGCCGATCACCGGGATCGTGTTCTCGTCGTTGAGAGTGACGGTGGGAATCGCAGCCGCCTGCCCGTCCGATTGGGTCATGGCACCTATCCTGTGAAGTTGAATGTTCGTGGGTCGGGACCCAGTCGTGTTCCGTCGCCGAGCGAAGAGACGGACGCCATGTCCTGCTCAGTCAGCTCGAAATCGAACACGTCGAAATTACTCACAATTCGCTCGGGGGTCACCGACTTCGGGATGACGATATTACGGAGTTGGATATGCCACCTAATCAGTACCTGCGCAGGCGTTTTTCCGTGGGCATCCGCGACGGCGGTAACCGTCGGGTTACTCAGCAGTGATCCCTGCCCCAGCGGACTCCACGCCTCGGTCGCGATGCCCAGCCGAGCATGCACTTCCCGCAATTCCCGCTGCTGAAGTAGCGGGTGCAACTCGATCTGGTTGACCGCAGGAACAATGCCGGTGCTGTCCACCAGGATTCGCAGGTGTTCCGGTTCGAAATTGCTGACACCGATCGACCGGATGCGGCCCTGGTCGCGTAGGTGTGCGAACGCCTTGAATGTGTCGACGAACAAGTTCTTCGCCGGCATAGGCCAATGAATGAGGTAGAGGTCGAGGTAATCAGCCGATCCAGAAAAGCCGAGGTGCTTCATGCTGGTGTCGAACGCCGCGAGTGTGCTGTCGTAACCCTGGCCGGCATTGCGCAACTTGGTGGTGACGAAGACGTCCTCGCGCGCCAGACCGGACGCCGTGACGGCCTTACCTACCTCGCGCTCATTGAAGTACCCTGCGGCCGTGTCGACGTGTCGATAGCCGGCTTCCAGCGCGGTCGCAACCGCACGCTCGGTGTCTTCTGGCGGCGTCTGCCAAACGCCAAGTCCGACCTGAGGCATGGAATTACCGTCGTTGAGGGTGACCAAAGGAGCAGCCATGACTCAAAGTCTGCCAGGCCATGCGTCATCGGTCGGACCGCCGCAGGCCGCCAAGGGTCCCGTTGTCAACGCCCTCGCCGGTGCGACGCTGCGGGCGCTCCCGCGGATACCGAACCCCGTCAAACGCCTCCTGCTGGGCGGTCATTCGATCTCGATCGACGGGAACACACTGGACACGACGCTACAGTTGATGCTCGCCGCACAGACGGCCGTTGGTCTCAACGCCCTCGTTGCCAGTCCCGATGTCGGCGCCTCCCGGATTCAGTTGAGAATCCTCGCGGCCAGCTTCAAAAAGGACATCCCCGTCGCCGCGGTGACCAATCTCTCGATCCCCGGCCCGGAGAGTTCGATCCGAGCGAGGCACTACCGGCCGATTGATGCCCAGGGCCAACCGCTGCTGGTCTTCTATCACGGCGGCGGTCAGGTCATCGGCGACCTCGAAACCCATGACGACCTCTGCCGCCAGATCTGCCGTGAGGGCGGCTTGCATGTGTTGTCTGTCGACTACCGGCTCGCCCCCGAGCACAAGGCGCCCGCCGGAGCTGACGACGCGTATGCCGCGTTTCGGTGGGCGATTGAACATGCGGGTGAGCTGGGCGCCGACCCCGGCCGGGTGGCCGTCGGCGGCGACAGCGCAGGAGGCAACCTCGCCGCGGTGGTATCGCAGCGTGCGCGCAACGAGGGCGCACGGCTGCCCGCGTTGCAGCTGCTTTTCTACCCGGTCACCAACTACAGCGGCGAGACGCGGTCACAGACGTTGTTCGCCAAGGGGTTCTTCCTGACCAAGCAGGATCTCGACTGGTGTCGAGACTGGTTCCTGACCGGCGCGCCTGTCGATGCCCTGGACCCGCGAGTGTCGCCCCTGCTCGCCGACGATTTGTCAGGGTTGCCTCCGACGCTGCTGCTGACCGCCGGCTTCGACCCGCTGCGCGACGAGGGCAGGCAGTACGCGGACGCGCTGCGCAAGGCCGGCGTGACCGTCGACTACCGCGAGTTCGGGTCGCTGGTGCACGGGTTCGCCAACTTCTTCCCGCTGGGAGGGGGCAGCGCGTCCGCCGTGGCGGAAACGATCTCTGCGGTGCGCGCCCATCTCGCCCGCGCTTGAGGAACCGTCGTTGAGCCGCCGGTACTCTTGACCCGTGGCGACCAAACCCAAAAAGCAAGCCAGCTACGACCTGAAGGCGGCCGACCGCAAGCGCAACCTGGCGATCCAGATCGGGTTGACCTCGATCGTGGTGATCTTCGCCGTCGTGCTGGTGGGTTACATCGTGTTGTCCAATGACAAGAAACCGCAGTCAGGCGAGGCCAAATCGGTCCGGGTCGCGTCCAGCAACGTCATCAAGAAGGAAGGCAGTTCCGACCCCAAGGTCGTGCTGTCGCTCTACGAGGACTTTCTGTGCCCGCACTGCGGCCAGTTCGAGCAACAGTTCGGGCCGACGGTGAACAAGCTCATCGACACCGGTGCCGTGGCCGCCGACTACTACATGGTCGGCATCCTCGACCGGCCACAGAACCAGAACTACTCGTCGCGCGCGGGCGGCGCCGCCTACTGCGTCGCCGACGAATCCACCGACGCGTTCCGGCGCTTCCACGCCGCGCTTTTCGCGCAGCAGCCCGACGAGACCGCGACGGCGTTTCCCGACAACGCACGGCTAGTCGAGGTCGCGCGCCAGGCGGGCGCCGGGGGCGGCGTCCCGGATTGCATCGACAAGGGCCGATACACCGAGATGGTGCAGGGGCTGGCCGCGGCCACCGGCATTCAGGCGACGCCGACCATCAAGATCAACGGGCAGGAGTACTCACCCACCACGCCCGACGCGTTGGTCGCCAAGATCAAGGAAACCGTCGGTAACGTCCCGGGGCTCGACGGCGCCGCACCACCGGCACCGGCACCGACACCGGCTGCCGCGCCTCAGACACCGACGCCATGACCGTGGCCGCGCCCAGCGACGTCCAGCCAAGCGAACCCACGGCGGACCCGTCGAACGGGGTGCGGGTGCGGACGGCCAGCGCGGTATGGATCCTGATCGCCGGCGTCGTCGGGCTCGCCGCTGCGCTCACACTGACGATCGAAAAGATCGAAATTCTGATCAACCCCGACTACGTACCGTCCTGCAGCATCAATCCGGTGCTGTCATGCGGTTCGGTCATGGTGACCCCGCAGGCGTCGGCGTTCGGCTTCCCCAACCCGTTGATCGGCATCGTCTCGTTCACCATCGTGGTGGTGACCGGTGTGCTCGCGCTCGCCAAGATCAGGTTGCCGCGGTGGTACTGGGCGGGTCTGGCAACCGGCACCGCGCTCGGCGTGGTGTTCATCCACTGGCTGATCTTCCAGAGCCTGTACCGCATCGGAGCGCTGTGCCCGTACTGCATGGCGGTGTGGGCGGTCACGATCCCGCTGTTCGTGGTGGTGGCGTCGGTGGCGCTGCAGCCGTTGCGGTCGAACGTGGTAGCGCGGGTGCTCTACACGTGGCGGTGGTCGCTGGTGGCGCTGTGGTTCACCGCGCTGATCCTGATGATCCTCGTGCGCTTCTGGAACTACTGGTCCACCCTCATCTAGACACCACAGCGTCATCGGGGATTAAGGTCAGCGGGTGATTTCGAAGGTTTTGGTCGCCAACCGCGGGGAGATCGCGATCCGCGCGTTCCGGGCCGCCTATGAGATGGGCATCGCGACGGTCGCGGTCTATCCGTATGAGGATCGAAACTCCCTGCACCGGCTCAAGGCCGACGAGTCTTATCAGATCGGTGAGAAGGGCCACCCAGTCCGGGCGTATCTTTCGGTCGACGAAATCATTCGCGTCGCCCAGCAAGCCGGTGCCGACGCCATCTATCCGGGTTACGGCTTCCTGTCGGAGAACCCCGACCTGGCTGCGGCGTGTGCCGCGGCGGGCATCGCATTCGTGGGTCCGGGCGCGGAGATCCTCGAGCTGGCGGGCAATAAGTCGCGGGCGATCGCGGCGGCCCGGGCTGCCGGGTTGCCGGTGCTGAATTCGTCGGCGCCGTCGTCGTCGGCCGATGAATTGATGGCGGCGGCAGCGACGATGGAGTTTCCGTTGTTCGTCAAGGCGGTGTCCGGCGGCGGCGGGCGCGGCATGCGGCGCGTCATTGATGCCGCCGCGTTGCCCGAGGCGATCGAGGCCGCGTCGCGTGAGGCAGAGTCGGCGTTCGGTGACCCGACGCTGTACCTCGAGCAGGCGGTGATCAACCCGCGCCACATCGAGGTGCAGATCCTGGCCGATACTCACGGCAACGTGATGCACCTATTCGAACGCGACTGCAGCGTGCAGCGTCGGCATCAGAAGGTCATCGAATTGGCCCCAGCGCCGAACCTGCCTGAGGAACTGCGGGCGGAGATCTGCGCCGATGCGGTGGCGTTCGCCCGCCAGATCGGCTACTCGTTTGCGGGCACGGTCGAATTCCTGCTCGACGAGCGCGGCCATTACGTGTTCATCGAGATGAATCCCCGTATCCAGGTCGAGCACACCGTCACCGAGGAGATCACCGACGTCGACCTGGTCGCCAGCCAGTTGCGCATCGCCGACGGTGAGACGCTGGAACAACTTGGGCTGAGCCAGGACACCTTGACGGCGCGCGGAGCCGCGTTGCAGTGCCGGATCACCACAGAGGACCCGGCCAACGGCTTCCGCCCCGACACCGGCCGCATCACCGGCTACCGATCGCCTGGCGGTGCGGGCATCCGGCTGGACGGCGGTTCGCATCTGGGCGCCGAGATCAGCGCCCACTTCGACTCGATGCTGGTCAAGCTGACGTGCCGCGGGCGCGACTTCTCCGCGGCGATCGCGCGGGCCCGTCGCGCACTGGCCGAGTTCCGGATCCGCGGGGTGTCGACGAACATCCCGTTCCTGATGGCAGTGGTCAACGACCCGGACTTCCGCGCCGGACGGGTCAACACGTCATTCATCGACCAGCGTCCGTACCTGCTGACCGCGCGGACCCCGGCCGACCGCGGCACCAAGATCCTCGACTACCTCGCCGATGTCACCGTCAACCATCCGCACGGACCGCGTCCGTCAACGGTGTACCCGCAGGACAAGCTGCCGCATATCGACCTGGACGCAATGCCACCACGCGGGTCCAAGAACCTGCTGACCGAGGTGGGACCGGAGGGATTCGCCCGTTGGTTGCGGGAGTCGAAGTCGGTCGGTGTCACCGACACCACGTTCCGTGATGCGCATCAATCGTTGCTGGCCACCCGCCTTCGCACCACGGGTTTGTTGACGGTCGCGCCGTACGTCGCGCGGATGACGCCGCAGCTGTTGTCGATCGAGTGCTGGGGTGGCGCGACTTATGATGTCGCGCTTCGGTTCTTGAAGGAAGATCCGTGGGAGCGGCTCGCGGCGCTGCGCGAGGCGGTACCCAACATCTGCCTGCAGATGCTGCTGCGCGGCCGTAACACCGTCGGCTACACGCCGTACCCCGAAACGGTCACCTACGCGTTCGTACAAGAGGCGACGGCGACCGGAATCGACATCTACCGCATCTTCGACGCGCTGAACAACGTCGACTCGATGCGGCCTGCGATCGATGCCGTGCGGGAAACCGACACGGCGGTTGCCGAAGTCGCGATGAGCTATACCGGTGATTTGTCGGATCCGAACGAGAACCTCTACACGCTGGACTATTACCTGAAGCTGGCCGAGCAGATCGTCGATGCGGGCGCGCACGTGTTGGCCATCAAGGATATGGCGGGGCTGCTGCGCCCGCAGGCCGCTGCGCAGTTGATCAGCGCGCTGCGGTCTCGGTTCGATCTGCCGGTGCATGTGCACACCCACGACACCCCGGGCGGGCAGTTGGCCACCTATCTGGCGGCGTGGCAGGCCGGCGCCAACGCCGTCGACGGTGCCTCGGCGCCGTTGGCGGGCACCACCAGCCAGCCCGCGTTGTCCTCGATCGTGGCCGCTGCGGCGCACACCGAGTACGACACCGGGCTGTCGTTGTCGGCGGTGTGTGATCTGGAGCCGTATTGGGAGGCGCTGCGAAAGGTGTACGCGCCCTTTGAATCCGGAATTCCCGGACCGACGGGACGGGTGTACCACCACGAAATCCCCGGCGGCCAGTTGTCGAATCTGCGTCAGCAGGCGATCGCGCTGGGGTTGGGGGACCGGTTCGAACAGGTCGAGGAAGCCTATGCCGGCGCCGACCGGGTGCTGGGCCGGCTGGTGAAGGTGACGCCGTCGAGCAAGGTGGTCGGTGATCTCGCACTGGCCTTGGTCGGGGCGGATATCAGCGCCGACGAATTCGCTGCTGATCCCGCGAAGTTCGACATTCCTGATTCGGTGATCGGCTTCTTGCGCGGTGAACTCGGTGACCCGCCGGGCGGCTGGCCCGAACCGTTGCGCACCAAGGCGCTCGCCGGGCGCCCTCCCGCCAAGCCGACCCAGGAACTGTCTGCCGAGGACGAGGCTGCGCTGGTAGGGACGGGCCCGACGCGCCAGGCCGCGCTGAACCGGCTGTTGTTCCCCGCTCCGACAAAGGAATTCGAGGCTCATCGGGAACTCTACGGCGATACCTCCAGCCTCTCAGCCAACCAGTTCTTCTACGGGCTGCGACACGGCGAAGAACACCGCGTACGCCTGGAGCGCGGTGTCGAGCTGCTGATCGGGCTGGAAGCGATCTCGGATGCCGACGAGCGCGGCATGCGCACCGTGATGTGCATTCTCAACGGCCAGCTGCGGCCGGTGGTCGTGCGCGACCGCGGCATCGCCAGTGACGTACCGACCGCCGAGAAGGCCGACCGGTCGAACCCGGACCACATCGCCGCGCCATTCGCCGGCGTGGTCACCGTCAACGTCGGCGCCGGCGACCAGGTCGACGCCGGACAGACCATCGCGACCATCGAGGCGATGAAGATGGAGGCCGCGATCACCGCACCCAAGGCCGGCAAGGTCAGCCGCGTCGCGGTCTCGGCCACCGCGCAGGTCGAGGGCGGCGATCTGCTGGTGGTGGTCAGCTGACCCGCATCGTCGCCGGAATGTTCGGCGGTCGGCGAATCGCGGTGCCGCGCACAGGAACTCGGCCGACCACCGATCGGGTGCGCGAGTCGCTGTTCAACGTGCTCGCATCTCGCGTCGACTTCGCGGGAGCTACGGTGCTCGACCTTTATGCGGGCTCGGGAGCTCTTGGCCTTGAAGCGCTGTCGAGGGGAGCCACGTCGGCGGTGTTCGTCGAATCCGACCAACGCGCCGCCGCCGTAATCGCCAAGAACATCGCGTCGCTCGGCGCGAGCGGGGCGACGGTGCGGCGGACAGCCGTCGCAACGGTCTTGGCGGCCGGCACGCAGCGGCCGGTGGACCTGGTCCTTGCCGACCCGCCCTACGACGTCCCGACCGCCGAGATCGAGGACATGCTCGGCGCATTGGTGACCGGCGGATGGGCGAACGCGGAGACCGTTGTCGTCGTGGAGCGCGGCACCTCCGGGCCGGAGTTGGCGTGGCCGCCCGGTTGGGAGCC
The DNA here is from genome assembly GCA_035634855.1 of Mycobacterium sp. GTDB lineage: Bacteria > Actinomycetota > Actinomycetes > Mycobacteriales > Mycobacteriaceae > Mycobacterium. Next base: position 1,062 of record DASQCE010000166.1, on the reverse strand, counting down.
GTGGCCGTCACGCCGCTACGGCGACACCCGGATCGAGCTGGCCGGCCGGCAGTCAGCGTGATTCAGTCAGCCACGCGTCGAGGCGTTGCTCGTAATCGGGTGCCACCCGCAGACTGCGGCCTGGTCCGTGAGTGACCCACCTAAGCTTGAGGAAGCGATGCATAAGGAGCGCGGGAAGCGCCCCGGCCAGATGGGGCCGACGCTGCGTCCAGTCCACGCAGACCCGGGCGAACACCCGTCGCGTCATATTCAGTTGCCGCGCATCGATTCCCAGGTTGCCCACCAGCCGATGCCCACGCGGCGTGAGCCGGTGATCGCGGTCGTCGACCATCTGCAACGCGTCGACGGCGAGCAACCGGTCGCGTAGTTCGACTCCTCGCCTGCCTGCAAGGTGGTCGTAGCACGTTCTCGCCTCGGCGAGATTCCTGGCCGCGCGATCACTGCGCAATGACCGCACGGGTGTGGCCGGTGCCAGCTGCGCCAGGGCTTCGACGACGGCTGCCACCCCGGGCCCGGCCAGCTCGTGGTAGCGGTGTCTGCCCTGGACGCGCACGGACACCAGGCCACCATCGACCAACTGGCGCAGATGCGCGGTGGCAGTGGCTGGATGCACGCCCGCGCGATGGGCGAGCTCGCCGGCAGGCAGCGCATGTCCCTCGGCCAGGGCGGCCAGGATGGCGATTCGTGTCGGGTCGCCGATCAATGACGCCACGGGTGCGAGATCCCGGTCGAGGACCCGTCCGCTGTCACGCGGGTCGGTCATATCGTCACCATCTCACAGACACGCTTAGCTCCAGACCAAAGCATTGCGGCTCTAGTGTCGGCCGCATTACGGCAACTACGCAGAAGGGATCTCAAGATGATTGCTCAACCGGTCACCCAACATATCGAGCACATCTTCACCGCATGGGACGACGCCCTCGGCGCCAAGGACGTCGACGCCGCAATTGCGCTTTACCAGCCGGACGCGACGTTGGAGAGTCCGTTGATCTGCCACCTTCTCGGCACCGACGAGGGTGTGGTTCGTGGCCGAGAAGACCTGCGGCGCTTCGTGTCCAAGGT
>DASQCE010000165.1:0-3841 GCA_035634855.1 Mycobacterium sp. | reverse complement strand
GTGCTCTCGGCGGTGATTTGAGTTCGCGTTCGGCGACCTGGCGCGCGAACCGCGGCGCGTCAAGCCGCTGCGCCGTGAACTGACCGGGCTGTACAGCGCCCGGCGCGGCCCGGTACCGCCTTCTGTACCGGATCGACGAGGATCACTCGCTGGTGCTGACTGAGCGCGTCGATCATCGCACCCACATTTACAGGCGCTGACGGCCGCCCCACTGATCGGATCTCGTCGTTGAGTGCATCCCCGCCGAAACTCACAGTGACAATAATCCGCGTTGTGGGACAAGGGGTTTCGACATCCCATCGGCGTTGACAGGTGGCTGACGGGATCCACGGCAGCCGAGACCGCCCTATGTTGCAGAGGATCAGCACCACGTCAGTAGGGATCGAGCTCGATCGACCGGTCGTCGCTGATCCCGAAGTGATGCGCGATTTCGTGGAGCACGACGTGTCTGACCTCGCGGCGTAGACGATCGGCGTCGCCGGCAGCGAGTCGCGTGATCGGCCCGCGGAGGATGCTGATCTTGTCGGGAAGCACTCCGCTGTACGTGCTGCTTCTTCGCGGCATCGGTACGCCGCAGTACAGGCCGAGCAGCGGCTGCCCGGCCGACAGCGGACCGGGTCTTACGGCCGATCGTTTGGATCCCCAGATATGGGTGATGGTGTTAGTTAGCGCGGCGCCGATGCCTTAGCTCAGTTGCGCGGGGCACCGCGCTGGGTGGCCGGCAGCCCGGTGCATGACTATCGGTCGCCGCCCGCGTGTGGCCGGTAGTACAGCCCGCCACCACGCCGTCGGGGTAGCGGCCTGACTCCGAGCGCAAGTCAGGCGTATGGAAGAACTTGCCCTCTTCACAACGAACACGTGTTGGCATCTGACCTAATTCGACGAATCCGACTGGCAAATCAGACGTACGCCGGTCTTGCCAGACGGATTGTCGGTGTCGCCGAGCGCGTGGGTTGCGCCATGGTGTGAGGTGTGCGCCTCGGCTCTGACGGGATCGGTTGAATGAAGGATCGACGCCGATCAGGCATCTGCCCGGGGATGGGGGGCCGCGCACATTGTGTCGGTTACGTTAGTGGCGTCCGGGCGTGGGCGACATTCCCTGTGGGAGGCAGATAATCCGCCACCGGACAATCGCGGTCGCGTGGTGCGGTGCTCTGCCTGAGACATCAGCACGGCATCGGGCACGTCTGACCCGGGCATGATGCCGCGCTAGGTGTCCTGTGCGACCCGCCGGTGCCGGCCGTGAGAGGAACCGTCTGTGCTAGCCGCGGGTCGTGGGACGTGGCGCTGATGGGTCAGGGTGATTTGCGGGTGCGGTGGTGGGGTCAGCGGCGACGCGCCAGGCGTGCCGTGGCCGGCGCGTAGCTCGTCGACCACGCGTTGGTGACCTTCGCGCGCCTGCGTCTCGGTGGCATAGCGCATCGCGGTTGCGTCGTATTGTCCGCCGATGATCAAGGTCTCATAGATCAGTGGCTCCTCGTTGCGCCAGTTGGGATTCACGCCGAGCCAGTAAGTCGACACGGTGATCAGTGGTGCAGGATCGAGTGGTTCATCGGGGCCGATCACGTCTCGGGCGAGGTGAGTGTAGTGCTCGTCGTGGAACTTCTCTGCCCACTGGTGCATGGTCATGGGCTGGCCTTGGCGGTCGTAGTAAATCGGGCGCCCGTCCCAGTCGGTATCCCAGTTCATGGATCGGCAGCCTACCCCTGACATGTCCGTCGACAATGGCCTCAACGGCTAGCAGGAAAGCGCCGCGTGCCGACCAGTCGTGCCGCCAAAAGCACGCCCAGGCCGAACCCCCTCACCTCTTACGCCACAAGCCAGAGGTCAGGTCCCAGATCTGGTCCAACATCGGCAACCACGCTCCCAAGCGCTACCAGGTCAGGGCACGGCTGGATGACGATCTCGTTTTGACGAAGGTGCATACGCTGCTGGGCAGGCGTGGTGTGGTGGTGTCGTATCGAACGCTGCATCGTTATGCCACTGCGGAATTGGGGCGAAATGCGAGTATCTCGTATATGGCGCTCCTTGGGCGACAGCTGGGCGTCGGCTCAGGAGGCACTCGCTAGTGTCTCAACCATCCGACGATCCTCGCGCAGCAGCCCCTCTCCCCTGCACGGACATGCCTGGCGGCACATAGTTCAGCTACCGCCCCATACGTCGGCGCGTTCACCAAGCGAGCGGACCGGGCGGCTGCTCCTCGTCTGCGGGTCACCGGTGTTTAATGTGTTGGCGCACTGTGACTGCCCGCGGCGGTACTGGCCGACCGACCGTGTAGGCGCGTACGAAGACACTGACTTCGAAGAGGAGTATCGGGCGGTGTTCGGGACGTTGCCGCCTTCTGGGCGGGCGCTGGAGATCAACACGCGTAGCCCGATGGCTGTTGCGGAAGCGGCCGGTTTCAGGCCCGGGCGCGATCGGTTCGATTTCTGGCGGCGATGAGAACCGCCCCCGCGATCTTCGGTCGCACTCCAGGTGCACGGCCTGCGGTCGTCGGCGGGCTGATCAACGGGGTGGCGATCGGAACTCCGCTTCTGGTCGGCGCCGCCTCCGGGGAACCGGCGGCAGGCGCCCTCACCTGTATCGGTGCCTACATCGCGGCATTCACCAATGAGGGCGGCCAGCGCTGGAGTCGAACAACGGGGCTTGTGATGGCCTCGATTGTCAACACCGCCGCATTCGCCGTGGGCGCTGTTGCGCCTCGATTGTTCCCGCTCGATGTGGCGGTCTTCGCCGCCCTGGTGTTCATCGCGTCCATGGGGGCCGTATTCGGGGCCACCGTCGCTCGATGCGGAACGATGCCGCCGACGGCGTTTCTGTCGGGCGTCTACTTGACGGAGCACGAGAGTGTGGCGGCGTCGGTCCTGCTCTTCGCCGTCGGCGGACTGTGGTACGCGGTCGCGACAATGGCGCTGACTCCCGCGCCCCGGCTACGAAGTCTCATGGCGACTATTGGCGCGGCGTACAGCAAGGTCGCTGTATCGGTGGCCGACGAGACTAAAGGGCTAGCCACAAACCGCTCGCAAGTCGAGACTGCTCTGCGTGAGGCCGACAATGCGGTACTCGTACTTGCCGGCCCCGGCGGCGACGACGCGGTCGCGCGGGTGGCAAGAACGTTGGTCGACGGGGCGGCCGGACTCGTGGACGCGATCGCCACCCTCAGGTCCACAGGTCAGCCAGATCCGGCGATCGCGCAGGAATACCGCGCGCTTGGTGAATCGCTGCAGGCGCGCCTCGACACCATCGCGGCCGAGCTGACCGGCGGAAAGTGCCGAGTGCCGCGTCCGTCCGACCTAGCGCTCGATGACTTCATCCATGCGTGTAATCGAATGCGCCAGGCCGCTATTGACGGCGAGGCCGGTTATTCCCGGGCCACAGTGGTTGGGCAGCTGCGGCGACGCATGCTCGCCATCAGCGCCGCGGTGGATTCGGCGAGTGCGCAGGTTGAGGGACTGAGTGGCCGTCCGAACTTGCGTCTGCCGGGTCCGGGCGCGTCGCAAGGTGCGAAGTTCACGATGCACGGTCTTCGCAGCACGATGCGGCTCACATCGACCACATATCGACACGCGTTGCGGGCGACGGTCATCACCGCGGGGCTGCTGGCATTGGTGACGATTGCCCACCTCCCGCATGGCGAATGGGCGGCGCTGGCGGCGTTACGGGTGTTGCGACCGCAATACGGCGCCACGTCGCAACGAGCCTGGCAGCGGGTCATCGGCAACGTCGTCGGCGGCACATGTGCGGCGGTGGCAATTGCGTGGATACAGTCTCCTACAGCTCTCGCCGCGCTGCTGTTCGTGATCATCACCGTCGGATTCGCTTTGCGGCCAGTCAATTACGC
>DASQCE010000164.1:0-6051 GCA_035634855.1 Mycobacterium sp. | reverse complement strand
TAATGTTGTGCGTCAATTGTATTCGTTGCTGAAGCGGGGCGGTGAACTTCGCTATCTCGAGCACATCGCAGGCAGCGGTGCGCTGGCACGGCTAACTGTCACACTCATCGGCACACCGAGGAGACGATCGTCGGCGCGGGTTCGAGGTGTCCGGGGCGCGCCGCGAGTGGACGCTTCCGATCTGGGTTCCGGTGCCGGTGGCGGAGTTCGCCATCGGCCGCGCGGTCAAGCCGGCCTAGCCGATTTGCGTGCGCGTAGGAGCGCTGAGCGCACCAACATGCACACAAATCAGCTGATCGCGTGCTCTATCTCAGCGATGACTCGTTGCGGGTACTCGGTGAGGTCCAACCATGTGAAGCGCAGTACCTTCCACCCGAGCAATGCGATGTTATTCTGCCGATTGCGATCGCCGACGAACACCTCCGCGTCGCTGTGGAATGCCCAACCGTCGACCTCGATGGCCACCTTCTGGTCAGGAAATGCCACGTCGACCTTGTAGCCACCGACTGGGTAATTCGTCCGCCACCCGCTAATGCCTGCTTCGCGTAGGAGTTTCACAAGGAGACGTTCGGCTTCTGAACGCGCGCCGTCGGACGCTGCTTGCAGCAGTCTCTTGGCGGCTGGTGAACCGTGCCGGCCTTTGTTGCGGAGGTGCGCGCGCCAAAGGTCCTTCAGATCGACACGGCGCTGCAGCGCCGAATCCATCAACACCGCACCGCCCCGAAATCGGACGGCGGCTTCAATGACCGTCAGCGCCAACTCGGTCACTCTCAACGCGTTTCGCTCGACCACATCGGCCCGTGCCAAGTCGCGCCGACGCATGCGTACGCCGTCGCGATGTGGATGGTGGCTCGTCCTCGGTACCGTCACTTCGACGACCTCTGGCGAAAACTTTGTTAGGCCATGCCACCACGCGGCGGCCAGCCCGCTGGCGGCGGCTTCGGGCCCGTAACCCCAGACGGCGGCCCTGACCCGTGCTGCATCGGTGAATGGGCGGTCGTCGACGAAAAACACCCCCGGCCAGCAACGCCGCCAGTGCCCTGTCCGGACACGCCGGTTGACAGCGTGCCTGCTTAGTCCGGCCTGCTGTGCCTGTGCAAGAGTGATGACGCCGTCTTGCCGACGTAGATAATCGTCGACCACGATACGACTGGACGCCGTCGCCCTTGAACTGGTTCCGTCCACAGCGATTTGTGTGCAATAGGGAGCGCTGAGCGCTCGGAGACGCACACAAACCGCTAGCCGAGCAGGGCAGGCAGCCTCTGCAACAGCCCGGGCAGGGCGCCGGCGGCGGTTTCCCGCAACGACACGGTCGCGGCGTCGGAGAGCGGCGTGCGCTCCGGGTTCACCTCGATGACCGCGGTACCGGTGGCCAGGGCCAACTCGGGCAGTCCGGCCGCCGGATAGACGATCGACGAGGTGCCCACCACGATCACGACATCGGCCGCTGTCACCGCGTCGACCGAACGCTGCCACGCCTCATCGGGCAGCGCTTCGCCGAACCACACCACGTTGGGCCGGATCAAGCCGCCGCAGGCACACCGCGGCGGGTCGACCGACGCCACGGGTTCAGGCATCGCGGGAAGCTCGCTGCGATACTCGTGTTGTCTACGGTCGCAACGGAATTCGAACAAGCTACCGTGCAGGTGGTAGACGCGCTTGCTGCCGGCACGCTCATGCAGATTGTCGACGTTCTGGGTGACGACGTGCACGTCGGCGTAGTGCTGCCAGGCCGCGACCGCGAGGTGGCCGTTGTTGGGCTGCACCGAGCTCATCATGTAATGCCGCCACAGGTACCACGCCCACACCTTGTCCGGGTGATCTCGCCAGCCTTCTGCGCTCGATATCTCGTAGGGATCGACCTTCGCCCACAGGCCCGTTTCGGCATCACGGAACGTCGGCACACCGCTCTCGGCGGAAATGCCGGCTCCGCTGAGCACCGTCACTTGCACATCACCAAATTAGCCGGTTTGGGCGATACTGAAGCACGTGGCCGAGTTGGGGGATTGGGTACGCGTTGATCAGCATGCCGCCAAGCCGCTTTTCGACCAGCTCAGGACGCAGATCATCGACGGGATCCGGGACGGCAAGCTGCCGCCAGGCACCCGGTTGCCGACGGTCCGCGAACTGGCGGGGCAGATGAGCCTGGCGGTAAATACGGTGGCGCGTGCGTATCGGGAATTGGAAGCCGCGGGCATACTCGAAACGCGCGGCCGCTTCGGCACTTTCGTCGCGCGGATCGATCCGGCCGATACCGCGATGGCGACGGCGGCGCACACGTTTGTGTCGGCGGCGCGCGCGTTGGGGGTCGAGAAGTCCGAGGCGATGCGGTACGTCGACGCGGCGTTCGGCTAGTTAGCCGCGGTTACCGCTCCAGCGCAGGACGTCCAGCGCGACGGCCACGTTGACGCTGCATTCGGCGAGCGGCCGGGGTAGGAGTCCGTCTGCGCGGGCGAGTCGGCGCAGCAGCGTGTTGCGATGGGTGTAGAGGCGCTTCGCGGCCCGGGATGCGTTGCACTGCTCATCAACGAATGTCCGTACGGTGTCCTGTAACTCGGTCCCGGCGGACTCGAGATCGCCGAGCGTGTGTCTGACGAACTCGGCGGCGCGGTCTGTATCGGCGGTGATCAGCGCGACAAGTTGGACCTCGGTGAACCGCGCGATCTGTTGTGGTGAATGCAACCGCGCCATCAGCTGCTGGGTGGTGATCGCGTCGAAGTGGCTACGCCGAAAACCGTCGACACCGTTGGCCGTCGGTCCGATCGCGATGCGGACGTCGGGCATTTTGCTGACCGACTGCAACAATGCGTCGGTGTCGAAGGCGACGGTGCCCGGAACCCAGGTCCAGCGCGTTGCCGTGCTGGCCAGGACGCTCAGGAAGCGTGCCCCGCCGGCGGCGTGCGCGAAGGCCTCGGCCGCCCCGTCGAGCCGGGCCAGGTCGGCATCTGGGTCGTCGCTCCAGATGACAGCGCCGGTGTGGGGTCCGGTCAACGCATAACCGAGCCGACCCTCTGCGCGGTTTCGGGCGATGGGCGCGCCGTCGAGAATCAGCGCGACGGTCTCACGACGTTCGGCATGCGTGCCGCGGGTGAGCTCGTCGCGCTCCAGGTCGATCTGGGCCGCGATGGCCGACAGGGTCGTGTCGATGAACTCACTGATCGATCGCGAGCACACGTCGAGGAATTCTTGCAATTCGGCCGGATCGGAGGTCAGTTCGAACGCGATCTCCATCAGCCGTCGCCAGGCCACCCCTTCGCCGACGCGGTACGCATCAAGCGAAAACGTGTCGAGTCCCCTGCGGACCAGTTCCCGCACGACGGTCATCGGCTCGGGACCGGTATTCGGCGGCACCGGAGCCCCGGGATCGCGGACGTTGGCTGTGGCCCAAAAGAACAGGTTTGCCTGGTTGCTGCGGCTGACGGCCGCCGCGAGTTCCGGGTCCCCGGCGATTATCGGGTTGGCTCCGAGGACAGCACTGTCGAGCTCTTCGAGCCACTCCGGACGCGCATTGACGATGAGCTGCGCACTCTGCCGAATCAGCCCCCTGACCCGGGTCGACGGGCGTCTCCACGTCATCGAACGACGGTAGCTCGCTGGTGCAAACTGCACCACCAATAGTTCAGAATGAGACGAAATGCTCTTGGCCGAGTCGCGGTGGGGACGAGACGATCTACGCAATGAAAAAGCCATCGTCAGGAGTCACACCCATGGCCCACGCCGCTATCCGCATCGAGCATGTCGACGTCTTGATCGTCGGCGCCGGCATCTCCGGCATCGGTGCCGCGTATTACCTGCAGAAGGATCACCCCGACCGGTCCTACGCCATCCTCGAGGCGCGCGGTGCAACCGGCGGTACGTGGGATCTGTTCCGCTATCCGGGGATTCGATCGGATTCCGATCTGCACACCTTCGGTTACGAGTTCAAGCCGTGGCGCGACGAGGACGCCATCGCGTCTGCGGACAAGATCCTGGCCTACCTGCGTCAGACCGCGGCGGAGAACGGCATCGACGCCAAAATCCGGTTCCAGCACAAGGTCCTCGGTGCTGCGTGGTCGACCGATGACGCGCGGTGGGTCGTCGACGTCGAGCGCTTCGGAGCCGGGGATGAATTCGAGGAGCTGGTGCAGTTCAGTGCGAACTGGATCTTCTGTGCAGGCGGGTACTACCGCTATGACCAGGGGTATACGCCGGAGTTCCGTGGCCGCGACCGATTTCGCGGTCAGGTCGTGCACCCACAACACTGGCCCGAGGACCTCGACTACAGCGGCAAGAAGGTCGTCATCATTGGCAGCGGGGCGACAGCGGTCACCTTGGTGCCTGCGATGGCCGGCACCGCCGGCCACGTGACCATGCTGCAGCGGTCGCCGACCTACGTGCTGCCGGTGCCGTCGAAGGACGCCTTTGCCAACGCGGCGCAGAAGGTGCTCGGCGCCAAGCGCGGCTATGCGCTGGCCCGCCGCAAGAACATCCTCAGGCAACGTGCCGTCTACAAGTTGTCCCAGCGTTACCCCGGCGCGGCGCGGACGCTGATCCGCTACCTCAACGCGAAGGAGTTACCCGAGGGCTATCCGGTCGACGAGCACTTCAACCCCGCCTACAACCCGTGGGACCAGCGGCTGTGCACGGTCCCCGATGCTGACCTGTTCAAGGCGATCAGCAGCGGTGCCGCCTCGGTGGTCACCGACCGCATCGCAACCTTCACCGAAACCGGCATCCAGCTGGAGTCCGGCAAGCATCTCCAGGCCGACATCATCGTCACCGCAACAGGTTTGAACATCCAATTGTTCGGTGGGATATCGCTGAGCGTGGACGGCAGGCCGGTTGACCCCGTCGACACCGTCGTCTACAAGGCCATGATGTTGGCGGGCGTGCCGAACTTCGCGTTCGCATTCGGGTACACCAACTCGTCGTGGACGCTCAAGGTGGGTCTGTTGTGCGAGCACTTCTGCCGCCTGCTGAGCCACATGGACGCCCAGGGCTTCGACATCGCGCGTGCGGAAATCGGCGACTCCGATATGCAGACCCGGCCGATGCTGGACCTAAGCGCCGGGTACGTCCAGCGCGCCCTGGACGGGATGCCGAAGCAGGGTGCGGGGGACCCGTGGCGGGTGCAGATGAACTACTACCACGACGTCGAGCAGCTCCGTAAGGGTTCGGTCGTCGACCCCCACCTGCACCTTGCGTCATCTGGCAAGGCTGTTGCCGAACCGCAACGGACCGTGGCGGTTACCGCGTGACCGACCGGCTCTGTCGGGTCGGCGCGACGCACCGCTAACCGAACTCCAGGAGTGTCAGCACCGGTCGTGCGGGATCCAGCAGTGGAAGGCGTTGCGCCGTCCAGATCAACGCGTTGAACACTTTGCCGCGACCGGCCGGATACGGCAGATCGTGGACGGCGCGGATGCCTGGCACCGTGTTCACCAGGTTTGCAGTCTCCGAGACGGACAGCGTGAACGGCATGGGTGGGATCCGGTAGCGCATCGAGGTGCGCATGCCGCGGCGGGCCCACGACGCGAACAACGCAGGCGGCAGGTCGAACATCATCTGACCACCGGGAAAGCGTGCTGCGCACTCAGCGATCAGCCGCAGCGCATCGTCGGGCTGTAGGTACATCAGCAGCCCTTCGGCGGTGATGAACACGCCGTACTCGGTCTCGACCTCGTCCATCCAGCTGAAGTCGAGCGCCGACTGAGCGCACATCCGCACCCGATCCGAGGCAGGCAGCAGTTTGCGGCGCAATTCGATCATCGGCGGGAGATCAACTGTAAGCCATTGGAATTGGTCACCGACACCTGCGGCATCGAGACGGTAGAAGCTGGTCTGCAGTCCCTCGGCCAGCGCGACCACGGTGGCCTTGGGATGGTCGACGAGATAGCGGCGAGTGTTCCTGTCGAAGGCCATGGCGCGCACCGCCATGTCCTGGCGGCGGGAGAAGCCGAATTTCGCGAAGTCGTAGTCGATGGAGTCGGCCAGCTGGATCGCCATCGGGTCGTCGATGACCGAATCCGGCCTACGTGCCTCGTGCGCCCGCACCTGCAAGGTCAGCAGCGC
>DASQCE010000163.1:0-4932 GCA_035634855.1 Mycobacterium sp. | reverse complement strand
CTAGCCGTCGGCGGGCGCCGCGGGATCGACCACCCTGTTGGCGTAGGCCCATGACACGGCGGCAGTCCGCGACGAGACGCCGAGCTTGGTGAAAATGTTCGCCAAATGGCGCCTGACCGTCTTCTCGCTGAGGAAGACCTGTTCGGCCACCTGCTTGTTGGTCGCTCCACCGGCGATACGAGTGAGGATGTCGACTTCGCGTTTGGTGAGACCGCCAGGCGATGGCGCGGCCGGCTTGCGAACGGGCTCTGCTCCCAGTTGGCGGTAGATACTTTCGGCGGTCGCGGTGTCCGCATCAGCGGCCTGGTGCTCGCCGAGCGCGGCATGCGCTTTCGCCATCCACTCGTAAACCTGCGCGGTCTCGTAGCGGCACTGCTGGGTCCGGTATTCCCGCAGTGCCGTATGCAACGCGTCGAGCGCCGCACCGTGCTCTCCGCTCGCAACGAGGAGTGCGCCCCGCGCGTGAGCCGCCCATGCCCGAAATCCCGGAGTCCCGAATTCGGTTGCGCCGCTTACGAGCTCGCGGCAGAGAGTTTCGGCCTCCGCTAGGCAGTCACGGGCAAGCGCCACCTCGACCGCGGTGCGCAGCAGCCGTATCCGACCGATGCGGTCCTGCCAGCCGAGAGCCATCTGCAACGCGGTCCATGCTGCGTCGCTGTCACCCTGTTGGAACCGCACCAGTGCCTCACCCGGCTGCGGGTCGGTGCCCTTCTCGCGTGCACGCGAAAACGCGGCAAGCGCACCTTCGAGATCGCCACGCAATCGGCGTATCTCTCCGAGTTGGTAGTAACCCTCCGCGGCGGCGAAGGTGTTGACCTCTTCGAGATTGCAGCTGGCGGCCGACAGCTTGTCCTCGAGCGTGCGATAGTCGTCAGTCGCGGCCCACAATTGCAGCCGGTAAATCTCACACAGGCCGCCGTACGTCGGCGACGCGGCGATGTCTTCAGACCAGCGCGTCATCGACTGTGTCCATGCCCGCATGCGGGGCTGATCCGCCAGCCGATGGCAGTGGTGAAGAACAAGGCAGTAGATGTCGCCGGCCCATTCGATGGGAACCTCGTCGGCCAGGACGGGCAGCATGGCTTCATCAATGAGCCCGAAGGCGTCCTTGACCCTGGATTCCCCGATGGCGACGAGCGCCTCGCTCACCAAACCGAGCGCTGTCACCGCAGGAGCGTCGAGCCGGTCGGCCATCGCCCTCAGTTCCGCGACTTTCTGTGCAAGTGCATCCGCGTCTCCGATGAGGTCGGCGATCCACGCATCGAGGTAGGCCAGATATGCGTGAGTCGGGCTCTCCGTTGTGCCGTCGAGCAGCCGACGGGCGCGGTTCATCCACCCTTGACCGATGTTGAGATCGCCGCGGGTCAGCCAGGCGAGTGCGACCTCAACTGCCTTCGTGGCCGCCGCAGCGGGCTCTGCCCGGACCATCTCGGCGAAGACCTGCTCAGCGAACCGCACCGATTCCTTGCACCGACCCAGCCGCCACGCCGCGACCGCCAGCGCGTCCAAGTCTTCGAGAGCCAGCGGCGCGGATTCCTGCGCTTGCGCGAAGCCGGCATAACTGGCCTGCCAGTCCCGCCGGAGGTGCGCCTCGCGGGCAGCCCCCAGAATTTCCCTGCGCGTGTCGGTGTCGGTGTCCATGGCAAACCATGTCAACCGTAGCTGTCACGAACCGGGCTGGTGGCTCAACACATTGACGACGTTGCCCGCCGCGTCGGCGAAGAAGAAGCGGCGAACGCCCCAATCCTCGTCGCTCAATGGATGCACGATCTGCACCCCGGCGTCGACCGCGGCCCGGTAGGCGGCGTCGACGTCGTCGACCTCGATGGACACATTCGGATTGACCGGCGCCGTCGCATCCTTCGTCATCAGGCTCACTTGGTGGCGAAGCTCGTCATCGGCCAACGTGACGATCCAGCCGTGGTTCATCACCTCGCGCAGCCCGAAAATCCGCGCATACGCCTCACGCGCCGCGTCCAGATCGGACACGGTGAGGATCGGCATTACCCGACGGACGGTCATATCGCCGGGCCCAGCAGGTCGTCGGCGTCCTTGATGACATAGCCGTAGCCCTGCTCGGCGAGGAACCGCTGGCGGTGCGCCGCGTATTCGGCGTCGAGACTGTCGCGTGACACGACCGAATAGAACATCGCGCCACCGCCATCTGCCTTCGGCCGCAGCAGCCGGCCCAGCCGTTGCGCCTCCTCCTGCCGGGACCCGAAGGTACCCGAAACCTGCACCGCCACATTGGCTTCCGGCAGGTCGATGGAGAAGTTCGCGACCTTCGACACCACCAATGTCTGCACCTCGCCGCGGCGGAACGCGTCGAACAGCGCCTCGCGTTCGGTCGTCTTCGTCGAGCCCTGAATCACCGGGGCGTTGAGTTCCTCGCCCAGCTCGTCGAGCTGATCGAGGTACGCGCCGATCACCAGCGTCTGATCGCCGGGGTGACGCTCGAGAATCGACTTCACCACCGCGATCTTGCTGTGCACCGTCGAGCACAGCTTGTAGCGCTCGTCGGGCTCGGCGACGGCGTAGAGCATGCGCTCGTTGTCGGTCATTGTCACCCGCACCTCGATGCATTCTGCGGGCGCGATCCAGCCCTGCGCCTCGATGTCCTTCCACGGCGCGTCGTAGCGCTTCGGTCCGATCAGCGAGAACACGTCGCCTTCGCGACCGTCCTCGCGGATCAGCGTGGCGGTCAGCCCGAGGCGCCGCCGCGACTGCAGATCCGCGGTCATCCGGAACACCGGCGCGGGCAGCAGGTGCACCTCGTCGTAGATGATCAGGCCCCAGTCGCGGCTGTCGAAGAGCTCCAGGTGGCGGTATTCGCCCTTGGTGCGCCGGGTGATCACCTGATAGGTCGCGATCGTGACCGGTCGGATCTCCTTCTTCTCGCCGGAGTACTCACCGATCTCGTCCTCGGTCAACGACGTCCGGTTGATCAGCTCACGCTTCCACTGCCGGCCAGCGACGGTGTTGGTGACGAGGATCAGCGTGGTGGCGCCCGCCTTGGCCATCGCCGCCGCGCCGACGAGCGTCTTGCCCGCGCCGCAAGGCAACACCACCACACCGGAACCACCCTCCCAGAACGAGTCGGCCGCCATCTCCTGATAGTCGCGCAGGTGCCAGTTCTCCTGGTCGAGACTGATCGGGTGCTTCTCGCCGTCGACATAGCCGGCTAAATCCTCTGCGGGCCAACCGATTTTGAGCAGCATCTGCTTGATGCGGCCGCGTTCGCTGTTGTGCACCACCACGGTGTCGTCGTCGATGCGGGCGCCGAGCATCGGGGCGATCTTTTTGTTGCGCAGCACCTCCTCGAGCACCGCGCGGTCAAGGCTCACCAGGGTGAGGCCGTGCGCCGGGTGCTTCACCAGCTGCAAGCGCCCGTAGCGGGCCATCACATCGACAATGTCGACGAGCAGCGGCTGGGGCACTGCGTAGCGGGAGAACGACACCAGCGCGTCGACGACCTGCTCGGCGTCGTGGCCCGCGGCGCGGGCGTTCCACAGCGCCAGGGGAGTGATGCGGTAAGTGTGGATGTGTTCCGGCGCGCGCTCCAGCTCAGCGAACGGGGCGATCGCGGCGCGCGCTGCGCCTGCTTGCCCATGGTCGACTTCGAGCAGCACCGTCTTGTCGGACTGCACGATCAGTGGGCCGTCGGTCATTTGTCCATTATCCAGGGTCGGCAGACACCCGGCGGTTCAGTGCGTCGCGGCCTGCAGTGGGGCGCCCGCCGGTCCCGGCGCAGCCCCCCCGCCAGGCAGCGGGATCCTCGGGACGCCGGGTGTGCCGATCTGGCCGGCCAGCCACGGCAGCGACGACGTGAAGACGTCCATCGCGAACGGCCAGTCGTGTTTGCCCGGGGTGGCGACGACCGCGCAGGCAATGCCGTTGGCCCGGCCCAGCCTGCACAGCGAGTTGGCGGCATCTGTCTGGTCACCGGGATTGCCCGCGGCGTCCTGACCGCCGAGACCGACAGCGTTGGGATTGCCGTAGCCACCCTTCCGCTGCGTCGGGGGATCCGAGGAGATCGCGAACCACCCCGATATGCCCTTGTAGGGCCCGTGCTTGTTGATCACCGTGGTGGGGTCGTAGACCGGCCACTTGGAGGCGTCGCCGCCGTATATCCGGGCGATGGTCTGCTCCTTGGTTCCCGCGTTCGGGCCCATGTCCCCGGCGATGTCGATGAAGGTGCTGAACAACTCCGGATGCATCACGGTCAGGTCCACCGCGCACGTTCCGCCCATCGACCAGCCCAGGACCCCCCAGTTGGCGCTGTTGACGCCAAAGGTGCTTGTGAGATAGGGCGGCACGTCCTTGGTGAGGTGGTCGGCCACGTTGCCCCGGGGACCGTTGACGCATTCGGTGTCGTTGTTGAACGACCCGCCGACATCGACGAAGACGAACACGGGCGCGCTGCCGCCGTGCGTTGCGGCGAAGTTGTCGATGGTGGCTATCGCGTTGCCGGTGCGAGGCCAGTCCGACGGGGTGTTGAACTCACCGGCGATCATCATCACCACCGGCAGCTTTGGCGAATTCGCGGCGAACCACACCGGCGGGAGACACACGAGCTCGGTGCGATGTTTGAACTGCGATGCGTCGTCGGGGATGGTCACCGGAACGAGCGCCCCGTGCGCCGGGGCGCCCTTGCCTCGCATCGCCATGACGGTGTCCAGGTCGGTCTCGTCGGGCAATGGCCCTGCGGTCAATTCGTTCCAGGCGGCCTGAACCGTCGGGAAGTAGCCGACCCAGAGGTTCAGCGCCACGCCCGCACTGAGCAGACACAGCGGCACCGCCACCAGCGATGCGGTGCGGCGCCGCCACCGGCTGCTGCGCCAACCGAGCGCCGCGACGGCCAGCGCAAGCCCGGTCAGGCCCACCCAGATCCACAACGACGACGGCGCGGGATCTCCCGCGAGGCCCTGCGAA
>DASQCE010000162.1:0-2328 GCA_035634855.1 Mycobacterium sp. | reverse complement strand
TCAACGTCTTCGGCGACGATCAGCAGGGGCTTGCCGCTCTCGGCAACCTTCTCCAGCAGCGGCAGCAGGTCCGGCAGTGAGCTGATCTTCTCGCGGTCCCAGTCGGAGTCGCTGTTTTCGATCTCGGCCCGCAGCTGGGCGGCGCGGCCATCGATGGCCTTCTTCGTGCCGCCGCCGTCGACGATCACGGTGCTGTCCTTGTCCACCACGACGCGCCGCGCGGAACCAAGCACGTCGAGGCCGACCTCACGCAGCACCAACCCGACATCCGGGTTGACGACCTGACCACCCGTCACCACGGCGAGGTCATCGAGGAACGCCTTGCGGCGGTCACCGAAGAACGGCGCCTTGACGGCCACAGCCTTCAGCGTCTTGCGGATCGAGTTGACCACCAACGTCGAAAGCGCCTCGCCCTCAACGTCTTCGGCGACGATCAGCAGGGGCTTGCCGCTCTCGGCAACCTTCTCCAGCAGCGGCAGCAGGTCCGGCAGTGAGCTGATCTTCTCGCGGTGCAGCAGCACCAGCGCGTCCTCGAGCACCGCCTCCTGGGAGTCGAAGTCGGTGATGAAGTACGCCGAGATGAATCCCTTGTCGAAGCCGACGCCGTCGGTGATTTCCAGTTCGGTGTTCAGCGTCGAGGACTCCTCGACGGACACGACGCCGTCGTGGCCCACCTTGGTCATCGCCTCGCCGACCAGCTCACCGATCTGCTCGTCGCGCGAGGAGACGGTTGCGACCTGCGCGATGCCCTTCTTGTCGGTCACCGGCGTGGCCGAGGCCAGCAGGGCTTCCGACACTGCGTCGGCGGCCTTGGAGATGCCTGCGCCGAGCTCGATCGGGTTGGCACCGGCGGCGACTTGCCGCAGCCCGGCCTTCACTATCGCTTGCGCCACGACGGTCGCGGTGGTGGTGCCGTCACCGGCGACGTCGTTGGTCTTGGTCGCGACCGACTTCACCAGCTGGGCGCCGAGGTTCTCGAACGGGTCCTCGAGGTCGATCTCACGGGCAACGGTGACGCCGTCGTTGGTCACGGTCGGGCCGCCGAACGCCTTGGCCAGCACGACGTGGCGGCCGCGCGGGCCCAGCGTCACACGCACCGCGTCGGCGAGCTTGTCGACGCCGGCTTCCAGTGCGCGGCGCGCAGTTTCGTCAAAACTAATCAGTTTGCTCATGGCTCTTTCTGCAGTCGAAACGCACGCCGCCCCGGAAATCACCCGTGTTTACGGGGATCGCCGGGGCGGACATGACGTGATTACTTGTCGACGACTGCCAGCACGTCGCGTGCCGACAGGATCAGGTATTCCTCGCCGTTGTACTTGATTTCGGTGCCGCCGTACTTGCTGTAGATGACGACGTCACCCTTCGACACGTCCAGCGGGATCCGCTTGTCACCGTCCTCGTCCCAGCGGCCGGGGCCGACTGCGACGACGGTGCCTTCCTGCGGCTTCTCCTTGGCGGTGTCAGGAATGACCAGACCGGACGCGGTCGTGGTCTCGGCCTCGTTGGCCTGTACGAGGATCTTGTCCTCGAGTGGCTTGATGTTCACCTTCGCCACGATGTGAGCCTCCACTAGTTCGGGTGTTGGTCCGGGGGTACCCGGATGCGAATTAACAGGTGTTCGGCAAAACGTCCGTGCCTCGCGCCGTCGTCGCGGGTGCCGGCGCAGGGGTTGGCCGCCTGCCACCTAGCACTCTATACATGAGAGTGCTAGCACTCAAGGGGACCCCACTGCCTATCCGTCGAAGCCCCTCGGATCGACCATCAGGTGGGCCGACACATCCCCCACCATTTGGACCTCGACCTTGCGTTCGGTGAAGTACCAGCCGGAATCGTCGCAGCTGAAGGCGTCGAAATAGCGGCCGACCACGATCGGCTGCAGGGCCACGGTCTCGGTGTTCTGCACGACGCAGAACGTCGATCTGGCTATCGCGGTTCGCTCAGCGCTGATCTCGACGATGGGATTGAGCACAAGATGGCGGGTGCGCGGGGTGTTCCCGTGGTCGGGGTAGCGGCGGGTGGTCATCGCGAAAAGTTTCGCGATCGCGTCGGCACCCGACATGCCCTGCGGCCCGGTTCCTCCGAAGGTGGCGCGGGCCAGCAGCTGGCCGACTGCGTCGAAATCGCCGGCGTCGATCAGCTCGGCGTATCGGTAGAGCAACTCCGTGACGGCCAGCTTGTCCTCGCTCACTCATGCCACCTGTCCTTTCACCACCGGCAGACCGGGATCGCTGGCGGCGTCCAACGACGACGGCGCCGCACCTGCCGCGATCAGATGCGCGGCGAACGAGGCGATCATTGCCCCGTTGTCGGTGCATAGTCGTGGCCGCG
>DASQCE010000161.1:0-4583 GCA_035634855.1 Mycobacterium sp. | reverse complement strand
CGACCGGCCGTATCGCCTCTATATCCCCGCTGGACTGGCCTCGCCCGCACCACTCGTCGTGATGATGCACCGTGGTTTCGGCAGCGCTGAGCAGGCCGAAAGAGCTTACGGCTGGGACGAATTGGCCGACAGCGCGAAGTTCGTCGTCGCTATCCCGACGGTGTCGGCATGGCCTGGAGCGTCAACGGCGGGTGCTGCGGCAGGCCGGGCCGGGAAAACATCGACGACGTCGGATTCATCAACGCGGTCGTCGGCGACGTCGCCAACAACGTCGACGGCGCGATTACTACGTCGACCGCGGGCTGTCCCGACGACCGCAACGTCGTCCTGGTCAGCGTGGACGGCGGGGGACACGAGTGGCCGTCGTTCGCCGCTCAGAGACTGTGGGACTTCTTCGCCGCTCAGCGCACCTAAAGTGCGGAGTGTTACAGTCATTGTGCGACTGTCGGGAAAATGTAATATGGTGACATGCCAGACACGCATGTCGTCACCAATCAGGTCCCGCCGCTGGAGAACTACAACCCCGCGACATCGCCGGTATTGACCGAGGCGCTGATCCGCGAGGGCGGCGAATGGGGTCTCGACGAAGTCACCGAACTCGGGGTGCTCTCCGGCAGCAGGCAGGCGCAGCGCTGGGGCGAACTCGCCGACCGCAACCAGCCGATCCTGCACACTCACGACCGCTATGGCCGCCGCATCGACGAGGTCGAGTACGACCCGGCGTACCACGAACTGATGAAGGTCGCGGTCGGCCACGGCCTGCATGCTGCGCCGTGGGTGGAAGACCGTCCTGGCGCGCACCTCGTCCGCGCCGCCAAGACCTCGGTGTGGACCCCTGAGCCCGGTCATATCTGTCCGATCTCGATGACATATGCGGTCGTGCCGGCGCTGCGCAACAACCCCGAACTGGCGGCCGTATACGAGCCACTGCTCGCCAGCCGCGAGTACGACCCCGAACTCAAGGTGCCCGCCACCAAGGTCGGCATCACCGCGGGCATGTCGATGACCGAGAAGCAGGGCGGGTCCGATGTCCGCGCCGGCACCACGCAGGCCACGCCGAACGGAGACGGCACCTACAGCCTCACGGGCCACAAGTGGTTCACGTCGGCGCCGATGTGCGACGTTTTCCTCGTGCTGGCTCAGGCGCCGAGCGGACTCAGCTGCTTCTTCCTGCCGCGAATCCTGCCCGACGGCAGCCGCAATCGGATGTTCCTGCAGCGGCTGAAGGACAAGCTGGGCAACCACGCCAATGCCTCGAGCGAGGTCGAGTACGACGGCGCCACCGCCTGGCTGGTGGGCGAGGAGGGTCGCGGTGTGGCGACCATCATCGAGATGGTCAACCTCACTCGGCTGGACTGCACGCTCGGCAGCGCCACCAGCATGCGCAGCGGGCTGACCCGCGCCATTCACCACGCACAGCACCGAAAGGCGTTCGGCGAGTATCTGATCGATCAGCCGCTTATGCGCAACGTGCTCGCCGACCTCGCCGTCGAAGCCGAGGCCGCCACCATCGTCGCCATGCGGATGGCCGGCGCCACCGACAGTGCGGTGCGCGGCGACGAACGTGAGACACTGTTGCGCCGCATCGGCCTTGCGGCAAGCAAGTACTGGGTGTGCAAGCGCGCCACGCCACACGCCGCGGAGGCGATGGAATGCCTTGGCGGCAACGGCTATGTCGAGGAGTCCGGCATGCCGCGGCTGTACCGCGAGGCGCCGCTGATGGGTATCTGGGAGGGGTCCGGCAACGTCAGCGCGCTGGACACGTTGCGCGCCATGGCAACTCGGCCGGAGTGTGTCGAGGTGCTGTTCGACGAGCTGGCCAGGACGACGGGTCACGATCCGCGTCTCGGCGCCCACGTCGACGCGCTCAGACCCGCGCTGGAGGACCTCGAGACCATCCAGTACCGCGCCCGCAAGGTCGCCGAGGACATCAGCCTCGCGCTGCAGGGCTCGCTGCTGGTCCGCCACGGCCACCCGGCCGTCGCCGAGGCGTTCCTGGCCACCCGCATGGGCGATGCGTGGGGCGGCGCGTTCGGAACCATGCCCACCGGGCTGGATCTGGCGCCGATCCTGGAACGTGCGATGGTCAAGGGATGACTTGCAAGCGAGAAGCGAAGGCGGATCGCGCATGACCCACGCCATCAGGCCGGTGGACTTCGACAACCTGAAGACGATGACCTACGAGGTCACCGACCGGGTCGCGCGCATCACCTTCAACCGTCCCGAGAAGGGCAACGCGATCATCGCCGATACGCCGCTGGAACTGTCGGCGCTCGTCGAACGCGCGGACCTCGATCCAGGAGTGCACGTCATCCTGGTATCCGGTCGCGGCGAAGGCTTTTGCGCCGGGTTCGATCTGTCCGCCTACGCCGAGGGATCGTCGTCGGCGGGCGGCGGCAGCCCATACAACGACACCGTGCTCTCCGGCAAGACGCAGGCCATCAACCATCTGCCCGATCAGCCGTGGGATCCGATGATCGACTACCAGATGATGAGCCGGTTCGTTCGCGGCTTCTCCAGCCTCTTGCATGCCGACAAACCGACGGTCGTGAAGATCCACGGCTACTGCGTGGCAGGCGGCACCGACATCGCCCTGCACGCCGATCAGGTGATCGCGCCCGCCAACGCCAAGATCGGATATCCGCCCACGCGCGTGTGGGGTGTACCCGCGGCAGGCATGTGGGCGCACCGCCTCGGCGACCAGCGGGCGAAACGCCTTCTGCTGACTGGTGATTGCATCACCGGCGCGCAGGCCGCCGAATGGGGTCTCGCGGTCGAAGCGCCCGATCCCGCCGAGCTCGACGCACGCACCGAGCGGCTGGTGGAGCGGATCGCGGCGGTGCCGATCAACCAACTCATCATGGTCAAGCTGGCGATGAACTCGGCGTTACTGCAACAGGGCATCGCCACCAGCCGGATGGTCAGCACCGTGTTCGACGGGATCGCCCGCCATACCCCGGAGGGGCACGCTTTCGTCGCGCAGGCACGGGAGCACGGCTTCCGCGAGGCAGTCCGCGAGCGCGACGAGCCGTTCGGCGACTACGGTCGAAAGGCGTCGGAAGTCTAAGGAATGCCAGCTCGGTCTGATGCTCTTCGCGCAAGCCGCCCATCGCTGTCGCGGATGACGGCCCGCTCGGTCGTGCTGAGCGTGCTGCTCGGTGCGCATCCGGCCTGGGCCACCGCGAGCGAACTCATCAGGCTCACGGCTGATTTCGACATCAGAGAGCCAACGGTGAGGGTGGCTCTGACCCGGATGGTCAGCGCCGGTGACCTGGTGCGCTCCGAGGACGGCTACCGGCTCTCCGACCGGCTGCTGGCACGGCAGCGCCGCCAGGACGACGCCATCAATCCGCTGTTGCATAAGTGGCAGGGAACCTGGACGACGCTGGTGATCACCAGCGTCGGTATCGACGCCCGCAACCGTGCGGCGTTGCGAACCACTTTGCAGGACAAGAGGTTTGCCGAACTTCGCGAGGGCGTCTGGCTCCGGCCCCACAACCTGGACGTGGAGCTGGCCACCGAGGTGCTGGACCGGGTGCGGGTAATGCACTCGCGCGATGACGACCCCGCGGGGCTTGCCGCCCGGCTGTGGGACCTGCCGGGATGGATGCACGTCGCCCGCGAGCTACTCGACGAATTAGCCACGGCTGCCGATGTTCCCGGCCGATTCGTCGCCGCGGCTGGGATCGTGCGCCACCTCGTCACCGATCCGGTGCTGCCCGCCGAACTGCTGCCCGACGACTGGCCTGGCGACGCCTTGCGGACGGCCTACATGAACTTCGCCGCGGAACTGGTCGCGCGGCGCGACGGTGTCGAACTGATGGAGGCAACGTGACGAGTGGTGGAGTACGGGTCGAGCGCAGCGGCTCGGTGACGACCGTGATCATGAATCGGCCCGAGGCGCGCAACGCCGTCAACGGGCCCGCAGCGACAGGGTTGTACGAAGCATTCGACGAATTCGACAAGGATGACTCTGCAGCCGTCGCCGTCCTCTGGGGCGACAACGGAACATTCTGCGCGGGAGCCGATCTCAAGGCGTTCGGCACACCGGATGCCAACCCGGTGCATCGCACCGGGCCTGGTCCGATGGGCCCGAGCCGGATGGTGTTGTCCAAGCCGGTGATCGCCGCGGTCAGCGGTCACGCGGTCGCGGGGGGCCTGGAGCTGGCGCTGTGGTGTGACATGCGCGTCGTCGAGGAGGACGCGATCATGGGTGTGTTCTGCCGACGGTGGGGCGTGCCGCTGATCGACGGCGGCACGGTGCGCCTGCCTCGCCTGATCGGTCATAGCCGCGCGATGGACATGATCCTGACCGGCCGCGGCGTCGACGCCGCCGAAGCGCTGGCGATGGGGCTGGCCAATCGTGTCGTGCCCAAAGGCCAAGCGCGCCAACACGCTGAGGAACTCGCCGCCGAACTCGCCAAGCTCCCGCAACAGTGCATGCGGTCGGACCGGCTCTCGATGCTGAACCAGTGGGGATCATCCGAAGCCGACGCGTTGGCCTTCGAATTCGCCAGCATCTCGCGCGTCGCGGCTGAATCACTGGCGGGCGCAGCACGATTCGCGGCCGGCGCAGGCCGCCA